>JAPKYM010000364.1 GCA_026394315.1 Candidatus Bathyarchaeota archaeon
TCAGAAGCTATCAAGGGTTACATCTTTGTAGAGTCCTCTGGACCTCATGTCGTAGACGAGGCCATGTCAGGCGTAAAGCACGCGAGAGCCAAGACCCGAGGCTCGGTCCCGGTGTCTGCGGTTGAACGCTTCATAGTCACAAAGCCAGCCATAGAAGATCTGAACGAGTCCGATATGGTGGAGATAATCGCAGGACCATTCAGAGGACTGAAAGCCAAGATCACAAAAATGGATAAAGTGAAGGAAGAAGTAACGATAGAGTTGCTGGAAGAAGGCTTTTCAAGCCTACCAATAACTGTACATGCAGATTATGTCAGACGTATAGCATCAAGCAGGGGTGGAGAGACTGACAGAAAAGAAGCAGATTGAGGCTTTGATCAATGGTGGCGAGGCAACCGCAGGCCCTCCTTTGGGCCCAGTGCTCGGCCCACTTGGAGTAAACGTTTTACAGATAGTTAATAGAATAAATGAACTTACAAAAGACTATGCGGGAATGAAAGTCCCGGTCAAGATAATTGTAGATGTTGATACGAAGAGCTTTGAAGTGGAGATAGGCACTCCAACAACACCGGCTTTGATAATAAAGGAACTGGGGATTGAGAAGGGTTCAGGAAACCCCAAGGCAGAAAAAGTGGGGAATGTCTCCATTGAACAAGCACTGAAAATTGCACAGATGAAAATCAAGGATACCTACTCGAACGATGTGAAAGCAGCACTCAAGGAAGTCCTTGGAACACTGGTTAGCATCGGAGTGACTGTTGACAACAAGGATCCAAGAGATGTTCAGAAAGAAGTGAGCCAAGGAAAGCACGATGGCCTCTTCAAGTAGTCCAATAGGCATTAGAATCTCAGGCACTCCTGCAATTCTATGATATTTGACTAGACTTCCGTCGAAAAACGATTAGGCCCCGCCTCGGAATCTCGGGGCCACGAAGTGCGAAATGTTCATTAACGCCGTTTAGGGCAGGGTAATAGTCACTTTCAAGATTACTTGACGATCTCAGGTGGGACAATTGCCTCTAACAAAAGAGAACATCCAGAAAGCTCTCGAAGAACTGAAGAAGCATGAGAAGCGTACCTTCACACAATCACTAGATCTGGTGATAAAGCTCAAAGATCTTGATTTGAAAAAACCTGGGAACAGACTCAATCAAGCAGTGATTTTACCACACATGATAGGCAAACCTGTCAGGGTGTGCGTCATCGCCACAGGTGACCTTGCTCTGAAATCAAAGGAAGCTAAAGCTGACCTAGTGATCGGAAAAGACGAACTTGAAGGCTTGGCAAAGGACAAGAAAGCTTCAAGAAAACTCCAGAACGGATATGATTTCTTCGTCTCTGAAGCCTCCCTTATGCCCCTTGTTGGCAAGACAATAGGCCCAGTTCTAGGACCGAAAGGAAAGATGCCGACACCAATTCATGTGAACGCCCCCATATCCGAAGTGATAGATCAAGCAAGGAGAACTGCCAGGATCCGAGTTAGAGATCAGCCGGTCATTCAATGCAGGATTGGCAGTGAGGACATGTCTAATGATGAGCTCTCGGAGAACATTCAAGCAGTTTTCTCCAGCATGGAAGCCAAGTTAGAGCGAGGACTCAGAAATGTCTCAGGGATACTGCTCAAAGCCAGTATGGGACATCCTGTGAAAATAGCAATGTAGAGTGATGAAAGTTGCCCGAACGCAAAATCCAGCCAAAGAAGAAGGAAGCACTTGAGAAGATAGAGAAGATCATGGGCGAATATGAGGTCATAGCCGCGGCCGACCTCAGAGGCGTCAGGTCAACACAGATCCAAGAGATACGAAAGACAATGAGGGGCAAAGTGAAGATGCTGGTGACCAAGAACACGATATTCAAGAAAGCGAGCCAGCAACTTGAGTCCAAAAAGAAGAGCATAAGTGAGTTTGCTGAATCAATCAGCGGGCCCATCGCCCTCCTATTCACAGACATGAATCCTTACGAACTCATACTTTTCCTGAACAGGAACAAAGTGAAGGTCCCCGCAAAAGGAGGCGACATAGCCAGCGGAGAAATCATCATTACTGCCGGAAATACAGGACTCCCGCCCGGACCAATAATAAGCGAGTTTGGAGACGTCAAGATACCCACCAAGATAGAGTCTGGAAGCATATGGATTTCAAGGGATACTGTAGTTGCAAGAAGAGGAGACACCATATCAACCAAACTCGCATCCGTCTTGACACGCCTTGGAATGAAGCCCATGGAAGCAGGCCTATCAATAATTGGTGCCTATGAGAAGGGCACAATCCTTGCTCACGAAGCCTTGAAGCTGGATCTTGCAGAGTACAGACAGAATTTCGTCAAGTCCTTCAATCAGGCATTGGTTTTAGCAATTGAGGCCGGCTACCTCACACCTGAAAGCACACCCCCAATAATTGGAAAAGCATGGAGGCAAGCCCAAGCACTCGCAGTCAAATCAGAATATGTCACACCTGAAACCTTCAAACAGATCATGAGTAATGCTCAAGCTGAGATGTTGGCCCTATCAAATGCCGTATCCGCTATCAAGAAGGAAGCCGCGCCCCAGCCTGTTGCAGGCTAGAATTGTCGGCAAAAAGGAAACCCTTAAGAGCGAAGTTTCATAGGACGTCTAGGAATTTGGTAATCACACACGGAGGAAAAGGAACTTGATGTACATATACGCTGCGCTGTTGTTGCACTCGGCTTCAAAACCCATCGACGTAGACAACATTAAGAAGATCCTTACTGCCGCAGAAGTAGCCGTAGACGAAGCAAGAGTAAAAGCACTCACAGCTGCACTCTCTGAAGTAAAGATCGATGACGTTCTCAAGCAGGCATCAAGTGCAGCTTTCGCTCCAGCAGCACCAGCCGCACCCACTGCACCTTCTGCAGCACCGTCAGCCGAGGCAAAGAAGACTGAGGAGAAGAAAGAAGAGGAAGCTCTGGCCGGTCTCGGCGCGCTCTTCGGCTGAATCTGTGGCCCCGAAGATCCCCCAAATCCCATTCTTCGTTCTTCCCATCACGTCGGTGGCTGTTGAGATTGGTCAGACTTGATGGTGAATTTGAATTCCCCTTTTTCAAGGAGAACGGCTTCATTAGGAAGAAATGTGAGATCTGTGGCGTTCACTATTGGACTCAGAACCCTGACAGAAAGAACTGCGGAGATTCTCCGTGCCAAGGATATACATTCATCGGTAACCCACCTTCAATAAGAGGGTACTCGCTCTCGCAATTCAGAGAACTCTTTCTGAAATACTTCGAAAAAAATGAACACACCATAATAAGCCCCTACCCTGTGATAGCCAGATGGAGGGATGACGTCTACCTAGTGGGGGCTTCAATATACGATTTCCAGCCCTATGTTACTGAGGGACGGATCCCGCCACCAGCCAATCCATTGGTTATAAGTCAACCCTGCATCAGATTCACCGACATAGACAAGGTAGGTCGGACATTCGGAAGACACATGACAATCTTCGAAATGGGCGGAGCACATGCATTCAACCAACCAGGCAAAGAGATCTATTGGAAAGACGAAACAGTGAGATTTCACCACGAACTGCTAACCAGAGAGCTAGGTGTGAAATCAGAGGAGGTGAGCTACAAGGAGGACTTCTGGTCAGGAGGAGGCAACGCTGGCCCGGATGTTGAAGCATGCGTTGCCGGACTTGAAATTTCGACTCTTGTTTTCATGACGTACAAGTACGTTGGCGAGCAACTTGTCGCGATGCCAAATAGGACAGTCGATACAGGTTACGGAATAGAGAGATGGACCTGGCTCTCACAAGGTTCACCCACGGGCTTTCACGCAACGTATGGCACTCTACTCGACGAAGTTTCGAACCTTGCAGGACTCAAGACGGACAACAGAATGCTCACGGACATCATTGCAGCCATCCTGTCAAGATCCAGCCAAGAATCCAGTGACGAAATCATGACCGAAACAATGAGGAGATTCGGCGTCACTGCAGATGAGGTCAAAAGACCGATATCCTACTTCCAAGATGTCTGCGCAGTACTGGATCATACAAAGGCCTTGTGTTTCCTCCTTTCTGAAGGCATCGTACCCTCAAACATGCAGGAAGGCTATCTCGCCAGACTACTCGCACGTCGAAGCTACCGGATCTTGAGAGCACTAGGAATAGAAGAGTCCTTCCTCAACATACTTGACAGACAGATAGCCTACTGGTCTAACAGCTTCCCAAACCTGAAGCTCATGAGGGACGAAATAATCGAGGAACTCACAGTAGAACAGGACAAATATGTCAAGACGCTAGCAAAAGGAGGCGAACTCGTAAGAAGAATATCGCAAGGCATCAAAAAAACCGGGCTCAAAGAGATTCCTCAAGAAACTCTTATCGAGCTATATGATTCACACGGCCTCGTTCCCGAGATGGTGAAGGAGTTCGCAGAGGCCGAGTCAATATCAGTACCATTGCCAGACGATTTCTTCGGAAAAGTTGCCCAACGACATCTGACCGCCAAACAACCTGAAGGAGCTTCTGAAACACAATCGCTTAAGGAGAATGTGTCGACATATCCAGAAACCAAGAAGCTCTACTACCAAGACCCATACCTCAAAGAATTCGACGCCAAAGTCCTTGCGGTTATTGACGGAAAGCACGTAGTACTTGATCAAACATGCTTCTTCTCTGAAGGCGGAGGCCAACTTGCCGATTCAGGAACCATCGTTTTTGACGGAGATCACACAAGGGTAGTTGATGTACAATCTGTCGGCGAGATCGTTACACACACCATCGATGGTAAAGCACCTGCGGTTGGCTCAGTGATTCACGGAATTGTAGATTGGAACAGACGTTCTAGCCTAATGAGGCATCATACCTCAACACACATACTGATCGGATCGGCAAGGAGGATTCTTGGCGAACACGCCTGGCAGGCGGGGGTAGCTAAGGACGTTGAGACAAGTCGTCTAGACATTTCGCATTACAAGCATCTTGAGCCAGCAGAGATCACATCAATCGAGCAACTGGCGTGTGAGACAGTCACAAGAAATCTACCTGTTGAGACAATCTGGATGCCCCGCGGTGAAGCGGAAAGAAAGTATGGATACAGACTATACCAAGGCGGAGCGGTCCCAGGAACAGAAATACGCCTTGTTAGGATAGTCGACTGGGATGTCGAGGCGTGTGGTGGCACACATGTAAAATCAACTGGGGAGATAGGCATAATCAAGATCTTAAGAACAGAGAGAATACAAGATGGAGTTGAGAGATTGATCTTCGCCTCCGGCCCAGCTGCCCTTAAGAAGATACAAGAAAGGGAGAACCAGCTTTCGGAGACCGCTAAGATCTTGAACACATCAATTGAAAACATATCACGCACCGCTTCGACGCTCACAAACGACTTGGGAACTCTGAGCAAGAAGCTAACCCGTCTCAGAGAAGAAGTCACGACCAGAGAAGCTGAAGCTGCCATTGCTAATGCCAAGAGAATTGGCAAAACCAAGCTCGTCCTGTACCAGAAGGAAGACGTGGATGAAGAGGAGATGATAATGCTCGGAAGCAAAATCGTAGACGCAAAACCCTTGTCAGTCGCAATTCTGCTGCTTCTCAAAGAAACCATCAGGATCTTCGTATTCGCCGGCAAGGATGCCATAAAGGCCGGCATTAATGCCGGAAAGCTAGCAACAGAACTTGCGAGCATTGTTTGGGGCGGGGGAGGCGGAAAAGACTATTTCGGTCAGGGCGGGGGCAGAGAGAAAGAGAAGCTCCAGAAGCTGACTCGTCTGGCTCCGAAATTTGTTTCCACGCAGTTGAAGAAGAAATGAT
>JAPKYM010000368.1 GCA_026394315.1 Candidatus Bathyarchaeota archaeon
TGCGTTCGGTGTATGCATGGAAAAAGATCTTGTCCGACGTGGTACAGCAGAAATCGGGGATGTCGTGGCTGTTACAGGAGACTTTGGACTGACAGCACTGGGTTTGAAGATAACTCAAAAGAATCTGGATGCTCCTGGGAAGCTGAGGAATGAGGCTACTCGCGCACTCTTTATGCCCAAAGCTAGACTCATGGAGGGATTAGCTCTGGCAAGAAGTCACTTGATCACCTCATCGATTGACTCAAGTGACGGCCTGGCTTGGAGCCTATATGAACTGTCAAGATCCGGCAAAGTAGGATTCACGATTGATACTGTGCCAATTCATCAAGGTGTCAAGGAATTCGCCCTAAAGAGAGGTCTAGACTATTCAGAGTTTGCATTTTACGGCGGTGAGGAGTACGAGCTAGTCGTGACCATGAACCGAGAGCTCTACAACAAGGCCAAAAGAAAAGTCCCCTCACTCAGGCCTATAGGACGAGCTACGCGAAATCAAAGGCTCATCTTGAGGTCCGGAAATAGAATCCGCAAGATCGAGCCGAGGGGCTATGAACATCTAATAGGCCCCTGACTCCTGAAGTGCGCGAAGGCGACAAAATTGTTCAGATCAGACTATATATTAGAAGCTTCCTCAAGTTGTCCACCATGTGCCCACACTGAGTAACCCAGCAGAATATATGCCAGGTAGAAAGTAATTAGTGCGGTAGGAATTTGCGTTTACCCAAGGGCTATGCCTGCAACCATGCTGTTTTCAGATAACTGAAGGATACTGAATCTATGAGTGGTAAGGCCATTGATATTTGAGGTGTAGACCTTAGCTTTGCCCAACACGGCAAGAAGACTAATCTTGATTGCATTTCTAGTTGCTGTTATTACTATCAGCCTGATAGCGGGCTACGTCTACTATTTGAGAGCCAATAGGGTTCAGCTGAGGATCTTTGCTGCATCATCACTGGCCAATCTTTACAGAGAGTATGAGATGGGGTTTGAAAGGGAACATAACGTCGAGATAATACTGAATCTAGCAAGCTCTAACAATCTGAGAGAACAGGTAATTGATGGTCAGATATGTGACGTATTCGCATCCGCCAGCATAGCCGATATGGACCTCCTAGAGCATGAAGGACTGATCTTTCAAAACAGATCAAGAACATTTACGCACAACTATATCGCAATCGCCACGCCCGCTGATAACCCGGCAAAACTGCAAGGACTTGAGGATTTGGTGAAGAAGAAAGTGAGGATTATCCTTGCAGATTTCAAGACCCCTCTGGGCAACTATACAAGTCAAGTTCTGTCAAAGATAGAGAGCAGCTGGGGAGACCATGATAGTCAGTACTATCAGAACTCAGCGATGGAGAAATACAGGTCAAAAGTCCTCGCTAATGTCATTGCTTACGAATCGAATGCGCAACAAGTTGTAACCAAAGTCATGAATGGATTGGCCGACGCAGGGTTTGTCTATTTATCAGACGTGGCTGTCAAAGGATTGAAACTGCAGGCAATCGCTATCCCGGCTGAGCTGAACGTGAAGACCTCCTACCAGATAGCTGTCTTGAGTAATGCACCCCAATTCCATCTTGCACTGGAGTTTCTTGACTACGTTTTCTCAGATGAGGGCAAACA
>JAPKYM010000252.1 GCA_026394315.1 Candidatus Bathyarchaeota archaeon
GTATCAACTCGAGATTTAGCAATTGTTATGAGACGAGGGACGGTTTCAGGTATTGGAACCGCCATTTTCGAGTATGGAGGATTTGTCATGGATGGAGGTTTAGGAACAGGCATGAAATTTTTGGACAAAGAAAATTTCCCACCACTGATTTTTCGTCATTCATTCCCTGAAGATTGGGCTTTCGTTGTGGCTATACCCAATGTCAGACGAGGATTAAGTGATGAAGAGGAGTTGTCCGCATTTAGACAACTGCCTTCAGCATCTGAGGAGGACGTTGGTAAGGTTTGTCGGTTAGTCCTGGAGAAGCTCCTGCCATCCTTGATTGAGCCTGATATCGAAGGTTTTGGCAACGCCTTGACGCAAATTCAAAATGTTGTAGGGCGGTACTTTGCTGGAGTGCAGGGAGGTACATATTCAAGTTCAGTGGCCACAGAATGCATAAAGCATATGAAAGACCATGGAGCCTTCGGAGTTGGCCAGAGCTCATGGGGTCCGGCTGTTTACGGGCTAGTTAATAATGAGAAACAGGCTTTAAAGCTGAAATCCAGGGTCCAAACCTTCCTTGATGAAAAGACATCCGGAATAGTCTTCATCTCGAAAGCAAATAATAGAGGTGCCCACATCAGACTTGTCGAAGATTGAAGGACAGGTCTGCTACTAGCGCGAGCAGATCTTTTATCGATAGTAGATGTGTCTCTACTCGCTTCTCAATTTCTTTATTACTGCTTCTTTGTTAAAGTCTGGGAAGAAGATGTAGTCAAGAATTGTTCCTTCAGTCTCTTTAATCTTCATTGTCTTTACCAAGTCGGCATATTTGCCCTCCATTATTCCATTTGCTAATAGTGCTGTGCCCTGCGCAACATCTTTAGCCTCTTCTGCAAATACCTGTAGGGGCCGTCTTACTGTAACTCTGAATTTTTCGTTTAATGTTTCTTCTAAGTCCGTGCGTAGTTTTTCGACTCGGGACAATCTCCCCGTTAGAATTATTTCTCTTGGTTGTCTAATGAAAGATGTCAACATCATAGCAACGGCTTTGACTATGCCTTCTTTCATACTTTCCCAAGCGACTCGATACTGATTCTTGTTCAGGTTTGCACAGAAATCTGCAGGCTCCAATATTCTGTTCGCAGCAATGAATGTGGCACCGCCTTCAAACAATTTCAATTTGCTGAATGTGCCTAGAATATACGCTAATTCTCCATCCATTTGACTCAAGGTCAGATAGCCTGGGCCGGGGAATATGGTTCCTCCAACCGCATCTATGATCTGTCCATTTTCCACGGCCATGACAGCATTATACCCGAAGCCCATTTCAACGCAGATCAGATTTGTTTCGGCATAGGGAATTCTAAGCTCCTGAGCTTGATCCCAGACGGCAAAGGCTGCGACACAAGTCTTGTCAGCTGTCCCCATATCTATCTTGTTCACTTTCCTGTATAGAGGAATGGTCGGTAGAAGCACTATTCCGGGTGCCGAATAGGCGTTCAGCCCGGCTTCTTTCATCATCCACAACAATCTACGTAGACCTGAAAGAACAGGAATATCGATATCTCCGGCCTTGTCAAGGGTTGTTAGCGCCACATCCCTGTTCGTGAATTGTGATATATGTTTAAACTCTAATCCATATCCTGAAGGACCGACGATAACGTCTGCCTCAGTACTTTTAATAATCTCAAAGACGTTGGTCGGATCATTAGCAACCATCTCAGTAGAGATTGACTCGTCAAGAACAACATTGTTCACGTTGTCCTCTATGCAACAGAGATCAAAATTCTTAGTGCCAGGATCTATCCCTAACGCTCTCAAAGTGAAGACCTCAACCATAAATTCAGCTTAGATGTATTAACCTTCTTATGTACGCCCAATCCGAGAGTGAGAGCGTCATGAGCAACCCCGTAAGCCTTCACGAATGGTGGCCCTGGTATGATAAGATCATCAAAGAGCTGGGCTATGACCCCAATAAAGATCAGCTTGCCGCTGATATCTTAAGTCGCCTAATTTCCAAACGCACAATCAAACTACAAAACTTGAAGGACTCCATTTTCGGAAGACCAGTTCTATTATTCGGCGCCGGCCCCTCACTTGAAGAAGATTTACAGCAACTATTAAAAAAAGATCTATTCAATAAATTCTTGATAGTCTCAGCTGATGGTGCAACAAGTGCCCTCTTAAAAATAGCAAAGATAACACCAAATGTAATCGTAAGTGACTTGGATGGAAATATTCAAGATCTCCTCCGCGCCAACAGGCTAGGATCAATAATGGTGATCCATGGACATGGTGACAATGTTCCTAGACTGAAAAGGTATATTCCTCGTTTCAGAAATATTATTGGGACCACTCAAATTGAGCCTAGATCCAATGTGTATAATTTTGGGGGCTTCACAGACGGTGATAGGGCAGCCTTCCTGATGGTAGGTATGGGAGCAAGATGCGTCATTTTAGTCGGAATGGATCTGGGTCAGGCCATAGGCAAATACTCCAAAAGAAAGGTCAGGTCGATTCATACTAAGATCTTGAAGCTAGAAATTTGTAAGGACCTGCTTGAATGGCTCGTCTCTAAAGTTGATACGCCATTTTACAACATAACCAATCATGGAGACGAAATCAAAGGCATTAGTAGAATATCGTCCCTTGAGCTTGCAAGGCTAGTAATTTAGCTATTAACCCTCACTTTGAATTGATCTCTTGCTTGATCTCTCCAAAAGTCGAGACTTTCTCAGCAATAATGTCATGTTTGTGAACACTCTCTTGACTGAAGACTTGGACGAGGACACGTAAATCATTTGGAAAATCTGGATATTTCATCACTAAAGCTTTGCTCATCTCGCGAACCACATCCTCTGTGAAGCGTGTCTTTTCATGAGCCTGCATAATGACTGTAGCCTCGGCAGGACGTTTAAGAACTGCGTAAGTTTTGCCGCTCATAGAATCTTCAATAATGTCAACAATATCTTCAATGTTTACTGAGGGACCTTTAGGTATTTGTATGAGGATTGTCCCGGTAGCTCTTTGTGTATGTGTGGCAAGAGGTATGTTCTTTACAATTCTCTTGACATCGTCTTCTTCATAGCTTAGTTGATGAAGTTTCTCTTCAACTAATGCCTGTAAGAGATTCTGCGTGCAAGGACATGCTGTAAAGCCCACCATACTCGCCCCAACAAACCTCTCCACCGAGACATCTCCGCCCTTTCTTAATGCTATGACTGAAGCAAAGATCTTACAAGGTTCTTGAGCAGGCTTACCCAACTGTGGTTTTCGAACTATGACATAGTCACTTCTTAGACGTACCTCGGCCTTATTTGAGTAGTTGTGTTTCTCTAAGAGTCGTCGTGCAAGTGTTTCGCAGTAATCTTCCACTCGACTTGCCTTAAAGCTATCTTGCTCTTGAACAATCTCATGGAGCGATTCTGGGTCTCTTGATAAGTGAACCCCTCTCTTATCACTTGGCAGATCCACGAACATGTCAATTGTAGGGATGAGTGAAAGCGAACCAGCTTCACTCAAGA
Source organism: Candidatus Bathyarchaeota archaeon (assembly GCA_026394315.1). Classification (GTDB taxonomy): domain Archaea; phylum Thermoproteota; class Bathyarchaeia; order 40CM-2-53-6; family RBG-13-38-9; genus JAPKYM01. The sequence goes on from JAPKYM010000252.1 coordinate 3,510, forward strand.
TATGTAAGTTCAACTTTAGGTTCTTGACACCAACTCGTGTCAGTTTAAGCTGAACAGTCGGTACTGTAGCCTGTATATCGGTGATTCGACCAAGTAGATCTGTTGGAAAACTCAAATTTCAACACCATTCTTAACTTACCGATTCTTCAAAGGTAGTTGTCATGGGTTCCTCAACGATGAACCCGTCATCAATATTAGTTTTTGGTTCACAAACTTGGTCCAGTACGCGTGTAACTCCATTAGAGATCATTGATGATTGCAATAAATCAAAACAGAGTATAAAATAACGAAATGCTTAACTTAGAGACATACTCCTGAATAAAAGACCCTACATGGGGTAAAGAACCAAATGTCAAGAGAGTTCAGACACATAATCCGTATCCGAGGAACGGACGTAGACGGATCGAAGAAACTAACCTACGGCCTGACAAAGATAAAGGGCGTAGGAGTCAGTGTAGCCAATGCCATAGTCAAGGCCGGAGGCCTCAGAGCAGACAGCAGAATCGGAACCCTCAGCGACGCGGAAATATCAAAGATCGATGATGTAATGTCCGATCCAGGCAAGTACTCGATACCTGGAAGACTCTTGAACAGAAGAAAGGACGCTGATACCGGACGAGACCTTCACTTGGTCACTGCAGATCTGACCCTTAGAACAAAGAATGACATCGACTTCATGAAGAACATCAAATCATGGAAAGGGGTCAGGCACTCTCTTGGACTAAAAGTCAGAGGACAGAGAACAAAGACCACAGGAAGAAGCGGTAAAGCTGTCGGAGTCAAGAAGAAGCTCTTAATCGCAGCTGCAAGGGAGAAAGAGAAGAAGACTGAGTAAGGCGCAGAAAAATGGGCGATCCGAGAAAGAACAGAAGAAAATACGAGTCCCCAAGAAATCCTTGGAGAAAGGAACAGATAGAGGCTGAACTCCAGCTGATAGGTGAATACGGCCTACGGAACAAAAGAGAACTATGGAAGGCAAGAACCTCCCTCTCAAGAATAAGAGGAATCGCGAGGTCCCTCCTTGGCAAGGAAGAGGCCGAACGAGTCAAGCTTGAGAAGGAATTCCTGGAAAGCCTTAGCAAACAAGGAATACTTCCAGAGAACGCCACAATAGATGACGTCCTCGACCTTGACATAAAAGACATTCTTGAACGCCGTCTCCAAACGATGGCATTCAGAAAAGGGCTGGCAAGAACAATACATCAGTCCAGGCAACTCGTCTCACACGGACACATAACTCTCGGGCAAAGACGCGTCTTTGTCCCAGGATACATCGTTACCAGAAACGACGAATCAAACATAAAAATCCCCCCTGAATTAGCTGCAAAGATCCCTCGCGAAGCCAAAGCTCAGGAGCCTAAGGGAGCAACTGCGCCCCCAAGGCCGCCGAAATGATTTCAGATCAAATTCTAGCTTGGGCCCAACCTACACTCACAGTCGCAGGAACATTACTGATTTTTCAAGTCCTAGCTCACAGGGCTAGGATGCTTGAGGTCGCACTATTATTGGGCGGCTTCTTTATGGGTCTATGGGAGATCCTCCTCGCGATTGTTGCAGGCGCGAAGGGGCTTCTTGGTTTGCCGACTCTCGTTTTGCTGGCAGTTTCAGGAATGGCACTGCTGTCCAGGCCCACAAGGAATATTCATTGGGCAGCGTTGCTCGGCTTTGGCGCCGGGCTTGCCACAACATACTACTTCAACATGATCTTGGGACACACCGTCCCCATCGCATTGGCCCTTGTTTTTCTCGCCTCCTCCATATTGGTCTATCTTCTGTTCAAATTCGCGGAAGACCTCATCGCTGCAATCGGAACAATACTAGAAGTGCGCGTGGTCTCGTTCATTATTGGAATCGTATGCATAGTATGGTCCCTGAAGTTTATCTGAAACAATTCTCTGACGATTTCTGATCGCTTCGATACTAACGCTTATCTCATCACCGGCGAGACTAGCTACCATGTTCAGAAGGATCAAGGAGAAGCTAGTTCAAGGCAAAACCCGACTCATCATCCCCATAGCATTGATCACTGTCCTGAAGATCCTAGCCTCGCTTTTTGTTTATCAGCGATTAAGTGTCCTCGGAAAGTTCTTCACCCCTTGGATGGAGGCTTGGGGAAACTCCGGTCCAGCGCAGCAATGGGTCTACCTGTTCAGTGCACAAGACTCAGGATTCTATGTTGCACTGGCTAAAGGTTGGTATGAATACCCGATGTATGTCTTCTTCCCCGCCTACCCAGTACTCTGCAAATTCATCGGCTGGGCTATAGGCGACTTCTGGACAGCCGCTTTCATAATATCCTTCGGTTTTGGCTTGGCTTCTCTTCCTGTGTTTCAGCTGATCGCTGAGGATTACATGCAAAGGCCAGAGGCTATGGCATCGACAGTACTTGCTGCCACATTTCCATACGTCTTTCTCTTCACAACAATCTCATACACCGAATCACTATTCCTTTTCTCCTCACTGGCTACGTGGTACCTCTACCAACGAGACAGATTTCTCCCGTCGATTATGGCAGCAACCCTTGCAGCTCTCACCAAGACTTATGGAATCACAATAGTGATCCCAGTGGCCATTGGACTACTTGAAAAGAGAAAATTCAGAAAGCTTTCACTTCTGGCGGTTCCAGTTGCAGCTCTTCTTGGGTGGATGTACTACATATGTCAGCGGTCTGGAGACCTATTCGTATTCTCCACTCAGCAGTCATACTGGATGAAGCTCGGAGTCCAGTTTGGATGGTTGCAGCACTACATTATGCCGCTCCTAGACTTTAACGTGTGGACATTTCCAAAATTTGACTACCTGCTTGTGGCTTTCATAATCTTTTTCGGCTACCTGACTTTCTGCGTCTTCAGAATCGATGCGAGACTAGGCGTATACAGCCTGTCGCTATTTATTCCGCTTCTTTACCTCGGGAACTTCATTTCACTCCCGAGATTCTTCGCTTTCATCTTTCCAATATGGTTAGTCGTAAAGACTAGAAATCTGCCTGCTCTGGTGGTTGCTGTTGCTTTTTTCATGCTGAATAGCTTGCTAATTTGGTACCAATTCGTACTTGGAATATGGGTTGCTTAAGCCGTATTCCCATTCAAAAAATGGATTATTGAACATGCAATTTATGCCACCACCAAAAGATTAAGTAATCGTTGGAAAACGATCTGCTGCATCTGCGAAGTGACCTTGATGAGCAAAGAAACATTCATAGTATCTTTGGCCGTGATTACCATCTCAGGCACCCTAGGATATATACTCTACAAATACGGGACCAACAGCCTTGGAGCCATCACCTTCGAAAGACTCGGCGAGATCAGACTGACAGGACAGTCAATCATTTACCTGGTGCTCATGCTATTGGGCTTCGGTGTTGTCGCTTACAGTGGGCTTGAGCTGAAAAATGACATGTTTATTATGCGGTACTTGTTTACGCCAGCAATTTTCTTAGGGCTGGTTGTGCTGTTCATATCCCGATTCCTGATTGGGATCCCGCTCTCAATCAGCGGAGTAGGCAAACTCACAGCTATTCTGACAGCACTGGTAGTCATCTCTACGGCGATTGCCAGCAATATCTTCTTCAAAGAAAGCTTCTCTCTAAGAGCCGTGGCAGGCATAGCACTTGGAGTTATATCTGTCCTGCTTATCGGCGAGGGCTGAACTGGAGGAGCTACTCCTGCTAAGTAACACTCTCGATCGGTGATCTAACACGGGATGCAACCCGGGGTCTTCTCAAGGTTCAGGCAGGCTTACATTGAACTAGCAAGAAAGCCCACCCCTTCAGGGGTGAAATGAATTGCGCTCCAGAGTGAGACGTTTGCGGCTTAAATGTCTGGCGCTTCAATAATAATGCTGGTAGTTTCATGCAGAGAACCAACACCTTCATCCCTGCTCCAACAGTGGAGCAAGAGAGGATTCTGAGGGATAAAGCTACCAACTGTGCTAAATTATGGAATGAGGCAACCTACCGCAAAAGACAGGCATGCATGAACTATCAACCCCTAGACTGGGAATGTAAAGACTTCTATCAAAAGTACAAGCCACTAATCGATTCATCGACAACACAACAAATACTCAGGAAGAGCAACGAATCATGGAGAAGCTTCTTCACATTAAAGCAGCTGGAGCGAGAAGGCAAACTTCCACCGAACATTGAGAAGGTATGCATGCCGGGATACTGGAAGAGAAATGGAAAATACAAATTGATGATGATTCTGAGGAACGACTGCTACAGTGTAAAGGATGGGGTGATGAGACTGCCAAAGAAATTAGAAGTACCCATCAAGGGTAAGCCGAGATGGAGCGGAAGACAGGGTAGAGCCGAAGTCATCTATGATAACATGGATAAGAAGTGGCGTGTCTTTCAGGCTGTAAATGTGAAGCCAATATTCAAGCCGCAAGGCTCCAAGACATGCTACATCGACATCGGTATCATTAACTTGTTCACCATCTGGCTTAAGGGATGGAGACAACCGATAGCATTCAGCTGGAGAAATCTACTCTCTGATTGGTGGTACTGGAACAAGAGAATAGCGGACTGTCAGAGCAGACTTGAAACAATCAATGGCAAGAAAAGTTCGAAGCGACTCAGCAAACTCTACAGGATAAGGCAACGGAGGTTCCGACAAGCCATCAACACCATGATAAGGAGCATGGTGAGAGACCTCTACGAACTTGGCGCCTCAAAGATCATTATTAGAGACCTGACAGGCATCAGAGAGAACAATGATAATGGAAAGAAGAGCAACTCGATGATCCATAACTTCTGGAGCTTCAAATACATCATTCAAAGACTAAAGTGTACAGCACAAGAATATGGCATAAGAGTGAAAGAAGTAAGCGAATACAAGACCTCCAGC
>JAPKYM010000043.1 GCA_026394315.1 Candidatus Bathyarchaeota archaeon
AGACGCTGGGTAATAGTGACTTTTCCCAACAGATTCGAGGGTGAAAACTGCGATTCTAGCCTACTCGAGAAGCTAACGTCTAACGATGAACTAAGCGGCCTCCTAAACAAATCCCTCCAAGGACTGAAGACGTTACTTGCTGACGGCAAATTCAAAAGCGGCAAACAGATCGAAGACATCCGCGAAGAATACACCCGCAAATCTGACCCAATACAGGCCTTCGTCTGGGACCGACTCGAAATAGACCCAGACTCTCATGTAAGTAAATTAGAACTCTACACAGCCTTTCAAGGCTACTGCAAAGACCAAGGCTATGTGACCCCTGACCAATGCATATTCCATAAACGTCTACCGTTCCTGGTGCCGGTTAAGAGCTACATGCCCCGTCTGGAGGATGAAACACGCCTCCGATGCTGGAAAGGAGTGAAATTGGCACAGGTGGCACAGGTGGAACACCCTTTTTCTAATTATATATCTGTTACAGAAAACGCAGAGGGTAGTGGAGAAGATAATAGGAAAAACCCCGTTCCCCCCGTGCCAGTTGTGCCAAAACTCAACCCCCCAGTGCCGGGGCATATTGTTTCAGAGTCCGTTCCCCAACTATTCAACTATGGTCCAGGCCGTAAAGCGGTCTGCGGATCCTGCTACCAGACCAAATACACCCACCTCGAGCGGCTAGGCATCCTAGCAGAAGGTCTCTGTCACGACTGCGGATCTCCCGCCTCACTATTGATCCAACTCCCGGAGGCGGTCTAGATGACCAGTACACGCAGAAGAGCCTCCGATAAGTCGAGACGTCCCGCCATGGGGGGAGGGGGTTATTTTTTTTGACTAAATTTAAGGGCTATCTTGACCGTCTCAGGGAAAACTTGGAGACTTTGGATGAGCAGATTGAGAATGCGCGTAAGATGAGCAAAGTCAAGAAGAAGGGGGATAATCGGGTTGCGCTTCAATACAGCAAGACGTTGCGGGATCTCGTGGAGCTCCGCGACAAGACCCTCATTAATATTAAGGCGCATCTTCTAGGCCGCGATGAGACAGGCGCGGTACATGAGCCGTCCGATGTCTACTCCGGTAATCAGGAGGTTGAGTTTGAACGTGCCTTCAAGACGTTTATGGCGCCTTGGACCGCCGCGGATTTGAAACTCAAATGTGATGATTGTGGTAAGGAAAGCGAAGAAGTAACTACTCGCCATATTCAACGCGGCTATGAGTCGGATTACTTTGACCTTTGCAATGAGTGTTCTGAGAAACGAAAGACGCAGGAACCAGAGGCGGGCTCAGATGTCTGAACAAACAGAGAAACCGCCCCTCCCAAAGAACCCTATCCAAACTATCTAACGTGAGGTGAAAGAAACATGAGTGATGACATCCATGTCTTGTCCGTAAATTACGATCGTAAGACGAGCCAGTATCTATGCACAAAATGTCAGCTCCCTTTTGCTGACATCAATGATCTAAGAAAACATGACAGGCAAGCGCATGTTCCGGGTGAGAATCTTGACCAGCTCGTCAAGGACATGATCAAAGAGCACGGCCACAAGTGAGTCAACATGCCAAATCAGAGGAGAATCCTCCTTGATTCAACTGACCCTCCACCCGCTCTCCGGAGTTATGGCTCTTGCGTTCCCGACGGGATGGGGAGCGGAGTGGGGGATCAAAGTCGCGAGTATGAAGTGAATGAACATGACTGAAAAAATAACACCACAGGTAGAAATGAGTCTCGAGTCGGCAGAACACGCTCGAGACCGAGCCTTAGAAAGGATCAAAGATTTCCAGAAAGAGAGAGAGGGAGCCATAGCTCGAGGAGATGAAGCTGCAGCTCTGAGGCTTAGCTCAGAAATCGATAAGGCCAAAGTCAAAGCTGAGATCGAAGAACTGAAAGTTAAGCACGCTCAAGCAAGACTCAAGCAGGTAAACGCTGACAAACCCAAAGCCGACAAAGTCCTAGGTGAGCTTCAAGATCTCTGGAGCCAATACAAGCAAGCCATAATTGAAGTCCTAGATCTCCATATATGAACGCCTGACTCTAGAGCATGGGTCGGTACCCCCAATTGTTCTAAATTCTCTCAACTATCTACCGAATCTAGGAGTTTCAGTAAGAATTCAAGATTCAGATCTCGAGTGGAAAACCCTGACAAGTCAACAGATGCAGCAGAGTGCTCCAATTGGGGAACCTGACCAAGATTTGCAGAGACAGATGAGGCGTTACAGATGAAGCGCAACACGTAGGCGGCAGATCTCTTGACTCGATATGTGCCCAACATCTCATTAACCTCAGGCTCAACCGACCTGTCCACCTGGTACGACAGGATAAACGGCTCAATCACAGCAACCACCAGCGTCCCAGAAATGACCGTCCATATGATGAAGAGCACCCCAACCGACTTAATCTCTCATCGCTCCCCGATTCTCTTAACCGTTGACGGAACCCGACTATTCTACGGACTCGTAGACGATCCAACGTCCAGCACCGACAAGAAGAAAGGATACGCTAAAGAGATCAAATGTCGAGGCTACGCTTCCCGGTGGCTTGACACCTATTCATCCATTCACAGAGCAAGTGACTCAGCCTACGACATCGCCGCCCGCATTCTGAATGAGTATAATAATCGTCGTGGAGGAAGCGATCCTCTAATCGGTTGGAAAACCAATCACGCTCCTATCAACTTGTCCTATCCAATCTTCCAAAGACGTGAAAGCATTCAAGACATGTTCATGGGGTTAGCTCAACTACTAGCCGCACCTCAAGGCTTCCTCGGCGGAGCTGACTGCATGTTCGACTTCTACGTCGACGCCAACGGACAGGCCACCTTCGATAGGGTCGCGGAAGAGTGGGCGACGAAGGACGGTTCACACCTTCAACTCAACGATAGTCATCGGACAGTCACCAAACAAGAGACACGAGGAACCCCGGTTAAGAATGACATCTGGCTTTGGGGCGGCCAAACCAGTGGACGCCTACCGCTTGAAATGCAGAACGACTACATGAATCAGGCACCCAGAGGCAATCCTTCATATCGAGTTTATTGGTATCTTCCCTTTCCCTTCAACCAGTGGCCTATCGGGCAGGAGCCCAACGGCCGCCTTAACTTCTTCAACGAGGCTCCAAACTATCGAGAAAAGAAGTGGGATGGATCTCTTTGGACGAATGCAACTGGTATGAGCGAGCAGATGGGGGAGATCCAAGGAATAGGCTTCTACCTTTACAGCACAGCAAGCTTCGACTGGTACATTGAGTTTCAGGATCATTTCAACCATAAGGTTCGGACTGCCACTGAGAGGTATGATGTGGGATTGTGGCCTACTGCGTACTGGAAGCCATACCTTAACATTCCGATAGGCCCTTCAGCCAACATGGAGGGAAGCGAGAACGCTACTGAGCCTTTCGATTGGTCTTGCGTGAAAGAGATCCGTTGGGTCTGCAAGAATGGTCCCGCGTATTCTTGGCCTATCTGGTTTGACGGCCTCAGACTCATCAAGCCCCTCGTCGTACACTTCCCAGACTACAACATGTCGGGTGGTGCGAATCCCTACAATGAACCGTGGCATCCTCAGTCACCTCCTTACAGTTATCGCTCCTTAACTTCTCTCTCAACAGAAATCGTGAATGAGCAGTCAGTTGATGACTGGAAAGTCGGAAAGAGAATCGCCTCATCAATCTACGAGTCTAAGGCATACCCTCAAGCCTACTGGACGATTGAAGGTTTCGGAGTCACCGAATGCATTCCAAGTCAAAGATTCCTGTACGGAACTACTGAGCTCTGCATGAGGGAGAACCGTTTCTCAATCACCAAAGAGGACGGCTTCTGCTCAACAATCACAGCTGTCGCGGCCTACCGATCTGGCAGATGGAGCAATGAGTGTCTCGCAGACTTTGGCCGAATACTGAAAGAAGTCACTAAGCCAATCGGCAAGCTGAACAGGTCGATTAGCGGCTCCTGAGGAGAAACATCTTGACAGATCAGCGTACCCACAAACGCCGATCATCACTGGCCAGACCAGGCAACAAGAACGCTAAGAAAGCTCCAGCCTGGATCTCCTACAGTCTAGACACAAAAGAGAATCTTGACCGCTTCCTAACTGACATGATCAAGGCAACCTGGACTGGAAAACTAGGTACCAGACAAGCCTCAACAATCAATGCTGCTGTGAAGGTTCTGCTTGAGTTTCGCGGCTGGATCCACAAGGAGCCGGAGAACCAAACCCCAGTAAATGTGAAGGATAAAGAAGACTCACTTGATGACTTGGAGAAGTCCTT
>JAPKYM010000329.1 GCA_026394315.1 Candidatus Bathyarchaeota archaeon
TCAGCATTGATCTTATCATAATCCGTAAATTCAGATGCTAATCCTTCAGCGTAGGACTCATCAATAATGGCGAGCCTTTTTGAAGCAGTGCCTCGGAGCATTGAACTGCATTCATCAGTCCTTCTTTTCAATATCGAAAGCTGCGATCTGTAGAATTTCCTCGAGAACTTGGCGATCCTGGTTGGGATCAAAAGGTTGAGGAATGCCAGTTGATTTGAGACTTCATATGCTGGCAAATACTCTTGTTCGTTGAGGTATCTCTTGAGTAGCTTCATATACGCAGCAAGACTCATTCTCCCGGATATTAGAAATGCTAAAGCGTCAAATATTATTGACCATCGATCAATTGCTGATGGTTTGCTCTTCCATACCAGATCGTACGTTCCTTGATAATGTACTCTATAGAATCCCGTGTGGTCAACATTAAGATTCAATGACTGAATATTTCTCGCATCAAGCACTACTTCCTCCTTATCCACAAGAAGACTCGTTGGCTTCTGGTTCAGCTTCATTGTGATTGGGATTTGCCACGCGGTTCTCTCATGGTTACCTGATAAGAGGAATCTTTCCTGTCGTAGCTTCAGTTTTCCTGATTCAACAGCAGCCGATATCACCGGGTAGCCGGGCTTCTTTATCCATTCACTCAAGACCTGTGACAAGTCCCTTCCTGAGGCCTTTTCAAGAGAGTTCCAAAACTCCTGTCCATCTGCATTTCCGAACTGATGCCATGTGAGGAAGTTCTGTAGCCCTTTCCTAAAGGCGTCGGCTCCGACGTATGCTTCGATCATCCTCAGTACGCATGCGCCTTTTCCATAACTTATGTCATCGAATATCTGCGCAATCTCATTTGGCGACTTTACCTCGGCTTCTACTGGATGGGTATTGTTTAGAGAGTCCCTTGCCATTGCTGCGGAAGTATCATTCAGCAGGAAATCCTGCCATACCTTCCAGTGTGGGTAGATTGAATCCACTACCTTGTAGGCCATCAAGGTGGCAAAACTCTCGTTTAGCCAGAGGTCGTTCCACCACCTCATAGTCACAAGATCTCCAAACCACATGTGAACTAGTTCGTGGGCTATTACCTCAGCTACTCTCTTTCGGGCTATGACACTGCTGGTCTCATCTGCTTGTAGCGCAGTCTCTCTGAAAGTTATTGCGCCCCAGTTCTCCATTGCACCGGCCGCGAACTCGGGAATTGCCACGAGGTGAATTTTCGGCAACATGTATCGAATGCCGAAGTAGTTCTCACAGAAGTCTATTGATTTCTTGGCGATCTCCGTGGCGAATTTCTTTCTGCCTGATTTTCCGAAGGTGGTAGTGGGCGTTTTCTTGAATGTTATTGTCTTTTTCATGCTGTCTAATCTTTCGGATTCGAGAGGCATGTTTGATATTGCATGAAGATTCGTGTCGATCCTCACGCTAAGCTTGAACTCGGCTTTTTGGTCTGGTCGGTCTATGCATGGAAACATCCTTCTGGCGTGAGCAGCCTCGAACTGGGTAGTTATCAAATATGATCCGTTGTAAGGAGCTCGGTATATGCCCACCATGATATCCGGGATGGCGCCCCTGTATTCGATCTCAAGTGTGCCGTTAAGAGCTCCCGTCTTGACCACAAGAGTGTCGTCTTTCTTCTCAAACTGAACATTGCGCCCGTTCGCCTTTACGTTCAAGACCTCCAGGTCAAGGCAATCTAAGATTACACTGGTCTCGGACTCAAGGTCTATGGTTACTCTCCCCTGAAACGCGAGCCCCGGAAAATCTATGTCTAGAAATAGATCGTAACTCCTCGCATGCATGGTGCAGGTTTTACTTGTGTCAGACATAAAAGAGTTGATAAGCACTTCATCAGGAAATTGAACAAGTTCACGCCGTCAAACTGCGCACCTGACATCTAGATTCTTATGATGTCTCTTTGACTCGCGGCGCGAAGGTTAAGACGCCCTCATCATCCTGAGGCTCAAAAGGCCTCCGCGCGCCCAATAATCATTAGCTTGTGAAGTACGCAAACCCACGCTACAGGGTCAACATGCCTCTCTCCTGATACCATTCCACCGTCTCCTTCAAACCTTCCTTTAATGAATACCTAGCTCACGTGCCTAGTTCCTGATGCATGTGCATTTCTCGAGCTCTTCGAGGACTCCAATTATTTCTTGACGTTTCATCTGATCTGCGATTTCCTTTTCCGGTTCGGCAATCGTCGTCGGGGCTTCTTCACCTGTGATTGTTCTATAGTAGTTGCGCCACTCTTCAGGTGGGGCTTTTGGAAGTCTGGTGCCGACGAAACTACTGAGAACGCTGGTCCAGCATCTTGCAGCATTCGAGAGCTTGTAGCCTCCTCCACCGAGAACAAGCACTCTTCCTTGGCAGAATTGATGGGCTAGATCGTGAATAGTGGTGGCAGCTTCGTTGTAGGTCTTGACGGTGATGGAGAGATGGGATAGTGGATCATTGATGTGTGAGTCTGCACCAGACTGTAGCAGAATGAATTCGGGCTCATAGAATTTGATCGCTGGAGGAACAGTTCTCCTAAAGGCTTCAATGTATAGGTTGTCATTTGTGTCAGGAGGGAGTGGAACATTTATCTTCAGTCTCTCTGCCTCCCCTTTACCTGTTTCATCCGGATATCCCGTGCCTGGGAAAAGATAGCGGCCGTCTTCGTGAAGATCTATGTCAAGCACTGAAGGGTCATCGTAGAAGCCGTACATAACACCGTCACCATGGTGGGCATCCAAGTCAATATATGCGATCTTCTTTAGCCCATACTTCTTCTTGAGGAAGGCAATGCATACTGCGGGGTCATTGAAAATGCAGAAGCCTGATGCCCTGTCAGGGTGGGCATGATGCAGTCCACCACTAAAATTGAAAGCGTGGCTCACACCCCCACTCATAATCGACTCGACAGCTGCAAGAGAGGCCCCTACTACCCAGCTGGTAGCCTCGAAACATCCCTTGAATGCAGGCGTATCACCAGAATCCAGCAGACCGTAACCACGCCCACTATACTCCCTAACCTTGTTCAGATATTGCTTCGTATGAAAGAGAAGAAGTTCTTGGGAGGCTGCGAGTCTTGGTTGCAGAAGTTCCAACAAGGTCATTAGCCCAAGCGATTCAATCAAGGCAAGGGTAACCTTAACGCGTTCAGGCCTTAGTGGATGACTTGGACCCAAATCGTATGAGAGAAGCTGACCCCCGGTCACGATTGCTGTTCTCCCGCTCACACTCTCTCCTTCCCAAATGTGACATTAGATAACCTACGATATGACGTGATCTGTCCTGCAAGCGGAGTGAACGCAAGTTACGAAGGTATGGTTAGGGTTGGCAGTAACTGAAGTGTTACTCTACCGGTATCTTTCGTCCCTTGATCGTCTTAGGCAATTCGACCATTAGGACACCATTTCTGAATCTGGCTTTTGCTTCCTCGGGGTTGACTCTCGATGGGAGCTCAACGATCTTGTAGAAGGACTTGAACTCACTGTGCCCCTGAATCCCCCAATGTTCATACCTAACGCAGCGGTCCAGAGGAGCCTGAAGTTCCAAGTGATCCTCTTCGATCGTCAGATGGATGTCTTCCTTGTGGACCATCGGAAGATCCATCGTCACAACAATCTTGTTGAGGGCCTCCCTTACTTGTGTCAGTGGTTCGAGTCTACCTGTCGCTGAATCCCACATAGGGTGGCAGGAGAGAAGATCTTCGAAGGCCATATCAATCTCTCTTTCTATATCATCAAAGAATCTGAACAATCTCCCAGTCCTCCTTGGCATCATCTTCTGACTCCTAACCATACATTGCCGGGAGCTCCTGCTCTTGGCCCTTAGCCATTCCTTGAAGTGACTTTGTAGTCCTCTGCATGAGTTCACGTGTTTTTACTCTTATTTCCTCAGCTTCACTAAGCAACTGCTTTACATCAACGTTGATCTTGAGAAGCTTATTCACTGCAGATATTACTGATGCTGCCGCTCCTGGATCTGGATACTGGGAGTGGGATTGGGCTAGAAGAACGAGATTAGTCAAACCTTTCGATAGAGACTCCCGCAAGATCATGGCGTGAGGTCCGACCATGAATCCTTCCTCAAGCATCTGTATGCCTGCTTCCTTGAGCAATGACTTACCTTCCTTGGTAGTAGATATCCCGTAGACCGCTGGAGTATCAATTTCCATGCGATTCTGTATCGCCATGCCACTGACCGAGATGAGCAACTCAACCTTCTTTGACAGAGCCCAATTGACCAGACTTCTTGCCAGAGGCGCTACGACCATAACGTTAATGGGGGTCTCGGAGGTCAAAACAGTGAGTTTGGAGTCGCCAAAGAACCTCATCGGCTCTTTCGGGTCACCCTCATGAATCACCATTACAGGCGGAAGAAGATCAGACTCGATATGCCCAATCTCAGGTAGATCCAGCGCGTGGACTATGTGGCTTACAGCAATCATGCCTGTCAAGCCAGTGTCAGGCATACCAACAAGACAACACTTCACTGAAGGAAATGACTTGTGCTCGATAATACGAATTTCTTCGCTCATTAATGAAACCTTAGATATGATAGGTTACGCGTCTTGATTAATATCTTTCGAGAGCTATAATCTGTGGCAACTGTACTTGTCTTGGGAACAGCTTTAAGTCTCAGCCTTCAGTGCGGTAGTTCTAGTTGATCATCATGGAG
>JAPKYM010000265.1 GCA_026394315.1 Candidatus Bathyarchaeota archaeon
GGTATATTGGCATCTTCTTGACGAGACTGAGCGCACCAAAGCCTACGCACAGCACGATCCTCTGGAGAAGATTAACGATGAGTTGGCGCGGTTGGTCGCTGACCAGCTCGTTCTTGACTTGAAGTTAACATAAGAGCTATAATCGGCGGCATCGTGAACCGAAGCTAAAGCGGTATGGCTAAAACTACCAGGTGGTGCCCGGAGGAGCTCAGAATTGAATCGTAGGGCCTCGTTTTTCCGGTATGGAAGGTAGTTAACATAAGGGTGAACGTGGCTAGCCTCGAAGGGGCCAAGGGGGTGAGGTATGAAGTGGATAGATGCGTTGCCTGAGTTGTCCGATGATGTGTTGGAGCGAGAGGAGCAATGGGTGGTCACTCGCCAGACACGCAGCACTTCCAGTCTATACCGTTAGCAATGTCTATTAACCCTTACGCCTCTGGATGACTCTTGGAGATACATCATGCACCTTGAAAACCACCTTCACTTTTGCCTTTATCCACTCTTTTAATTCAGCAAGTCCCGCCGCAAGACCGCCTTCGCCTCATTTCGACAACCCCAGCCCGTATCATAAGCTCAATTGTACTTCGATTCTTCTAATGTGAGTTTGTACTCTGCGTTTGTCTTCGTTTGATATGTTGCACATCAGCGTCTTATGAAAGTATTTCATGGCCAACTTTGCAGCCTCGTCTCGTGATTCTGCCGGCTTTGAATTACGAAATGCCTGTACAGGTTGCTGATTCTGCTCTACAAACTCGCGATTTTGGCGCGCCATCTCCTGGAATTCCCATGGCATCTCCTTCACATCTATTCCAGCTAGCGATTTCTCTGTATCTGTTTCTTGGGAAAGCCCATAGTAGACAGCTCCTAAGCAGTAATATGCCCTTGGGTCGGTGGGATGCTCTAGGGCAGCACGCAAACATAAGGCAACGGTTTCCTTGAGCTTACCCTCCGAAAAATACAATGTGCTAAGAAGGTTGTATACCCACATCTTGTTGAAGTGATTCCTGTTGACACGGGCCTCCAAAAGTACACGAACACGCTGCCTAGTCGCCTCGACATCTTGGTTGGCCATCTTTTTGGGAATGCCATGGCCTTCAAGAAAAGCATCTGACTCAACCAGTTCACTCTTTAAGAGTCCCTCCAGCGGTAAAGGCTTATGTTTCTGAAATAGTGGCATGAAATTACCTCCTCAAGTCCCGCCGCAAGATCCCTTGACGCTCAGGCGCAGCCAGGTGTCCCATCATATTTGTCCTCGCTTCTTTCGCTCTATTCTTTGCTGCCATATTTCCTTTATCACAGCACCCACTCTCTTGAACTCCTCATGCGTGAGTTTGTTACTCTTGGCACAGTTGCACAGAGCACAAGCCAAAACGCAGTTTTCAATTTCATCCCCTTTGCCTTCACGCCAGTCACAGAACCTCTAAAAACCAGTACCCTTTCGATTGCCAGCCTAGCTCGGTCAAGGTTGGCTTTGGCTGTCCCTGAAAATGTGGTCGGCATGGCGATGTGTAGCCACGATAGCCTCAAGAGGCCCATCAACATACTGTTGCAGATACGATACCACGCCAGGAGACCCGTCGCCACCATCAATGAGCACTTCAGTTGCACCCAAGTCAAGCAAGATGGAATCACCCTGACCTACGTCGATATAGTGAACCTTGAGTTGGGGCAGTGTTGCCTGTGTAGGATTGGGGGTAAAAGTTGGCGTTAGTGCAGGAGTAGGACTTAGTGTAGGGGTGGTTCTTGGTGGCAGCGTCACAGTAGCAGTGGGTGAACTTGTCGGAGTCGGCGTAGATGTAGGCGCTGGGGCTTTGATGTACGTTATGATGCTGACGACAAGCGCAATCAAGACAAGTAGGGTTATCAGAATTGTTAGATTTCGCATTGGGATTTCTCTATTAGAGAGCCCTCAAAACAAGCATAGCTGAACTAGATTCCCGCATATCCTATCACAACATGGGAAGCGTGACTACTGCACAGGTTTGCGGCATACTACAAAGTTCAGCGGTTAGGCTGCTGGATATTGAACTGAGGACAGCATGAAGCACTACAGGGCAGTGCTGGGGTGCCCTTGATAGTATTATGAACCTCTGCCCGTGCAGTCACTGCAAATTAGCAAAAACCCAGAAATTTCGGGTCACATTTCATCTTGTTGTGCAACTGAGGTAACCTCAACTTAGCCTACGAATGCGAATTCCTTGGAAACTCCCCAAACCGTTCACTATCCAAGTCTTCC
>JAPKYM010000299.1 GCA_026394315.1 Candidatus Bathyarchaeota archaeon
ATACCTCTTGCGACCTTATCTTCCTCGCAAGCTCAGATACTGAGAGCTCTAGAATATCCGACATACCAAGTTCAACTAGACGATTCTGGGCGCTTTGACGAATCTTCCCTTGGTGACAGGCACGATCTTGAGAAGCTGGTCTGAAGGTTGAGGCTTAGGCTCATCTTCCCTCATGACATTGGTGACTTCGGTGACGTGGTAGGTTGGTTTTATCCCTTCTGTTTCTGCCTCATCGAGCTTCTTGAAGTATATGAGGATCTGACTCATCTCATTCGCGTATTTCTGCTCTTCCGTCTTTGAGATCTTGATCCTTGAAAGCCAAGCCAGATGCTTGACTTGTGCATTTGTTATCTCTTTGCCTTTGACCATATCGCAACACTCTTATGGCGTGAGTCTCTGCGGGTCCCTTGGGAAGAGAACCACCTCACGTATATTCTCAACACCTGTCAGTATCATTATGAGTCTGTCAAGGCCGAGACCGAATCCTGCGTGCGGCGGCATACCATAATCAAAGATCTTCAAGTGGTACTCAAAATTCTTGGGTTCTAGACCTTTCTCAATGAGTTTCTTGGCAAGTTCTTTCCTGTTGTCTATTCTGGAACCACCCGAGGCCAGCTCAACCGAGCCACACATAAAGTCAAAGGACTCGCAGATCTCTGGATTACTTCTCTTCGGCTTGATGTAGAAGGCTTTGGAGCTTGTTGGCCAATCAATTATGAAATGATATTGCGGAAACATCTTGGAATAGCTCTTTAAGGATGCTGTCGAGAGATCGTCTCCCCACTCAATCCCAATTCCATCCTTCTCAAGAATCTTAAGAACCTCATCATACGTTATCCTTCGGAGGGGCAACTTGGGAGTCTCAAGCTTGACCTTGAGAGAGGATAACTTGTCCTCACATCTTGAATTCACGGAGCTTACCACATAGAAAATCATCCTTTCCAGAAGCTCCATTACGTCGGTATAAGTGACATAGCTCTGCTCAATGTCTACAGAGATTGCTTCGCTCAGGTGCTTGAGTGTCCTGAACTGTTCGGCTCTGAAGATTGAGCTTATCTCGAAGACCTTCTCGAAGACACTTGCCAACTGCTCCTTGTAGAGCTGCGGACTCTGAGCCAGAAACGCTTCCTTATCATAGTACAGCAGAGGAAAGAGAGCCGCCCCTCCTTCAGTGGCTGAAGCGATAATCTTGGGAGTGTTCACCTCAATGAAGCCCTCTTCAAACAGAAACTGCCTCATCACCTCAAGAACAACGCTTCTAATCCTGAAGATTGCCTGGGATTGTGGCCGCAAAAGATCAATTACACGCATATCGAGCCTCTTGTCTATGCTCTGCTCAACTCTCCCATATGGGTCGAATGGAAGCTTCTTCTGCGGCTCACTGAGAATCCTGATCTCAGACGGGATTATCTCGGCACCGTGCGGTGCCTTCGCTATGCTCCTCACAGAGCCCTTGAAACCGACCAAACTATACTGTTTGAGTCTGCCAATCTTATCTGATACGGTAACCGGTGATTTGTTTTTGTGAACAGTTACCTGAACTACCCCTTTCATGTCTTGGAGTATGATGAATGCGATTCCACCTTGCTCACGTATGCTCACGACCCTGCCGAAGACTGTAACTCCCTTTCCTTCAAGGTTGGGAGTCACATCAGTTGAATAGGTTGTTCTTCGCCAGTCGTTCAAATCCTCCAGGACGTCGGGCAACCTCTGACACCTCCTGCCCAGTTATTCCCCCCTCTTTTATTACTTTTTGCAGTTTTCCCGGTCACCTTTTGACCTGATCCCCGGGATTTGCGAAAATTCACCCCTTTTTTGGGCTCCATTCTACACTTTCAAAGTATTTATTACGAAAGGGGTTGGAGGGAAGAGTCTGCTGAACATCATGCGATATTGGTTCCGGTCCCTGTAATGTGAAGAAGAGACGTGAATGATGTGTCGATCTCAACACATCTGATAGAAACATCCCACCTCTCGAAAAGGTATGGAAACAGATTTGGTCTAAAGGATGCAGACCTCAATGTTGAGAACCACGAGATATTCGCGCTGATGGGACCAAATGGTGCTGGAAAATCTACTCTGCTCAGGATCTTAGCGACGCTGACTAGACCTACCAGCGGGGAGGTCAAGATCTTTGGATATGATATTTTAAAGCAAGAAATCCAGGTCAGAAGACTCATCGGGGTTGTCCTTCATCACAGTCTGCTCTATGACGAGCTTTCTGGAAGAGAGAACCTCTCATTCTACATGCGACTCTACGGTTTCAGAAACAAAGATATCTTGAAGAAATCCATCAAAGACAAAGCCTCCCTATTCGGAGTCGAAGATCGCTTAGATGACCATGTTGGCACATTATCTAGTGGACTGAAGAAACGTTTTGACATCGTCAGAGCAATAATCCATAATCCACGAATTCTCCTGCTCGATGAACCCTTCTCAAGTCTAGATCTTGAAGGTGTAGAACACCTCAAGAACTATCTGAACTGGGCTAAAGGAAGCTCAACAATCATATTCTCGACCCACAATTTGGACATTGCAGAGGAGATCTCTGACAGGATTGCCACACTAAAGGATAGCCAGATCACAGAGATACGATGCATCAAGTGATAGGGAACAAATATGACGAAGAGAACTATGCCCTTCCTATCCTCATCTGTAACATTTCTTGAAGATGCGCTGGAGATCCTATTCAAGGATCTTCGTTTGGAGCTAAGACGAGGATACGAGATCTATTCCATTATGGTATTGGCCCTGCTCTCAAATCTTTCATTTGGGTTCGCACTAGGCATTATGAACCCTAATGTACTTGAGTTCGTCCCGGCGGTTCTTTGGATATCGATCCTCTTCATTGGGATGCTGGGCTTTACGACGGTTTTTGTGCGCGAAATGGACAAAGGAACGATTGATGGGCTGAGGCTGGCGCCAATCTCCCCTCAAGCCATACTCCTCGGAAAAACCATCTATACATTCATGCTGATGTGCGTGGGCGCCGTCTTCATCATCCCTTCAAGCATGATTATTCTGAACTATACTTTTCGTTCAGACTACTTACTTGTGATTCTTTTTCTTGGCCTAGGCATCCTCAATATAGCCGTTGTAGGCTCAATGGTCTCGGCTTTAGCAATGTATTCTGAGTCAAGGGCCCTCATTATCCCTGCCTTGTCGCTTCCACTCGTCCCTGGAACACTGGTGCCTTCAATCCTTGCAACAGGCAAGCTTGCAACGGGTGCAACTATAGACATGATCCTTTCCGAGCTTCAACTTAATCTGGCATTTCTCCTCTTGATGGTTGCTGCCTTTTGGATAACATTTGAATATGTGTTGTACGATTGAGGTAGGACTATGAAGGATAAACCCATCTTGGCCGGACTATTCCTGGCCAACCTCATTTCACTCTACATGATCTTCATCTGGGCTCCGCCTGAGAGATCTCTAGGTGACTCTTACCGGGTCTTCTTCATTCACACGCCCGCGGCCTGGGTTTCCTATCTCGCATTTGCAATTACCTTCCTTGGCAGCATTCTTTACCTCAAGACTGAGAAGCCTATGTGGGATCTCTACGCTTCATCTGCATCTCTACTTGGGCTCCTCTTCTGTCTGGTTACGTTGATTACAGGTTCTATGTGGGCGAAGCTCGCTTGGGGGATTTACTGGAACTGGGATCCAAGAGAGACCTCTACATTGATACTTCTCCTTGTGTATCTTGCATACATCAGTTTCAGAATGTCGATAAGTGACAAGGACCGCAAGGCTCGAACCTCCGCTGTTCTTGGCATCCTAGCATTCGTTAGCATTCCATTAAGCTACTTCTCGGCAGTCTTCTGGGCGACGCTCCACCCGATGCCCCTGTTTCCCATCAATAGGCCGCAGCTTGGCATTGAACCCTCCATGCTCTTAACGCTAGCAGTATCAATGATCGGAGTAACATTATTATTCTCTTGGATGTTCTACCTCACACTGAATATGTATCGAATGACCGAAAAGGCAGAACTCTCATTGCTGGAGATTAAGGAATGACAACTCTAGAACTACTATTTTCAGTATCAGTGATCTTCTGGGTGGCCATATTCCTCTACCTCATGTGGCTCCACTCTAAGATCAAAAAGATCTCTTCTGCAATGGAAAGACTAAGAAAACATTAGGGCCCAGCTCAATTGAAGCTCGTTAAGATCTTGGTCCTTGTTGCCATCCTATTCGTGGCTGGATTCCTGATATTTCAGGCATTCACATCAGCTGCAAACCCATATCTGTCAGTTTCAGAGGTCAAACAGCATCGTGAAAAATACATTGCCAGAGAAGTTCAGATGATCGGAAATGTCAACGAATATTTCGGAAGTGGCCATCAAGGTCTAAACTTCAATCTCACAGACGGATCATCCTCTATCCAGGTATCATATGAGGGACCAATTCCGCAGAACTTCATGGAAGGCATTCGCGTTGTGGTCATAGGAAGATTGAGCTCAGATGGTCATTTTGTTGCTAAGCAGATACTCACCAAATGTCCATCGAAATACGTTAGCTAGGCACCATTTGAACCAATAATAACATTATTTTGGCTGAGATACAAGACGCAAGAGGACCCTAGCTGATGAAAATAGTCTTAGTACATCCGCCAAGTGAACCGCTCACTCATGAAGCCATCTTTGGACTTAAGACTCCACCTCTTGGACTTGCCTATATCGCAGCTTACCTCGAAGAGAGGGGGTTCACGCCTGACATTATAGATATGTCAGTTCAACAAATGTCTATCGAAGAATTCGGATCGAGACTCCAGACTACGAATCCAGATGTTGTAGGCGTCTACTGTTCCATCACAAGGGTCAAGCAGAGTCTGCAGGTTGCGCAGGTAGCTAAGTCATTAGGAGCAACGACCGTTCTAGGCGGTCCACACGCTACACTCGAGTATGAAACTCTAATCAGGAATGAAAACGTTGACATGATCATACGTGGTGAAGGAGAAGAGACCTTCGTCAAGCTTGCCAAATTAATTGATTCACAACGCGGTCTTCATGATCTCAAAGGAATAGTCTACAAAGAGAATGGCAAGGTCAGAACCAACCCAGAAGCCCCATTGATTGCTGATCTTGATACCCTTCCATTTCCAGCATTTCATCTTCTGCCAATGAAAAGCTACCACGTATGTAACTACATTTCGGTTTGCACTCTCTCCTCGAGTAG
>JAPKYM010000254.1 GCA_026394315.1 Candidatus Bathyarchaeota archaeon
AGATTCACCTGTGAACGTGAACGTAGTCACAACAAGCTCAATGGTTCAAGACTGTTGATTAGCTTTTTCATAAATTCACGTCGGAGCGTGAACAGAGCCTGAATGCTCAGGCCTAATATTGAAGGTGCAAAAACCCTGTTCCTATGGGGTAAACACGTATGGCAGATGGTAGTTATGTATGACTGTGATGTGGGCGTCTATCTCTGTGATCTTCCACCCAAGTGATGTCTTGGACATGCTAATGTAGTACATTCCGTTGTAGACGCCCACATTGCCGACCAAGCTCCAAGAGCAATCGACAGACGCATCATCACCCGCAACCTCTACTCTCCACGGAAACGCAGTGAAAACGAGATGGGGATTAGTTTCAAAGATGCCATCGTATAAGTTGCGCAACCTGTAAGAACCCGAGAATACCTCATCAAATGTCTCGTCAACAAATTTGCCGTTACTGGCGTAAAGCGCAACAATATCTTCCAGCGACCTCTGATTCATTGCCCTAACATATTCTCGAAGGGTCTTTCTAACAGTGTATTGTTCTTCTTGAAAACTCGCTTCCACAGTTGCCAGATGAGTGACGAGAGTGAACACTAGAAGAATCAAGACCAGATATGCAAATCCCACTCTGCACCTCAACAGTCTCACCTGAAGCACCTATTTCTCTGGGTGTATTGTGACGGATATGATTTCATTGTATGATAGGCATTGTGGTCTAAGATGTGGTCTGAATAATCAATTATCCTCATTAGCGCGCGCTAGCTGGTCAGTTAATGTTGTGTGGTTATCTGCCAGTCTGCTTGTTGGGTAGTACAATTCTTGCGTATCGGCCCAGAAACTTTGCAAACAGCTCAGGGTGCTCAGTGTGTATCGGGTGAACGGTTCCAGGTCGGATCTTGGATATTATGCCTTTCAACTCGTTTGGCATTATGTGTCCTGAACAGTGTATTTGGTAAAGGGAAAGTCCAAAGTGATCTAGCCAATTGAGGACCTTGTTGAACTCTAGCTCTCCCTCCTCATTGACTGGTTCAGATGAAGAATGGATGAAGTTGCTACCGGATTCGGGTCGAATATCTATGAGTTCCTTCAGGTCGAATAGGCCGCAGACCATGATGACTTCCCCCTGCATGTCTTTGATGTTATTGGAATCCTTGACATTCAAATGAGACTGAATCTCTTCCTCCCACTTGTGGTACCTCTTCTTTTTCTTCTGAAAGATCAGAAGGTTTTCGTCATCTATCTCTGGGATGTCCAATCCCTCATCATGCTTCAGTCTGTCGAAGACATATGCCTGTCTCATTGATATGACCAGTTGTCTCCTGTTTCTCTTAGCAACTTCGTAGAAGGTTCAAAATCTGTCAATGTCGGCATAGGAGAAGTCGGCCAGGACAAGCTTGTCGGTTCCACTAACCACCTTGGCTATTTTTGCTTTGACTTCATCTTCACTTGAGACGTCTGCTCCGGTGATATTGGTGCCATCACATATCATAACCGCGGGTTTTGCTTCCTCAACCCTCTTTGCAAAGTCAAGGGTCATCTGAGCCTTGGTGCCATGGACTCTGAGATCGCCTGTATAGACTACTGTTCCCTCAGAGGTATGGATTATGAATCCATATGCAGCGGGGACTGAGTGGTCAACATGAATTGGTTCAATCTCTAGGCTGCCAATTCTGATTTTGTCGCCTGTTCTGAATGTATTGATCTTGAGTTCTCGAATATTTGTCTCGAAGCTTTTGATTCTCACCTCGCTCAAGCTTCTAAGAAGCGATGCCGTAGTTTGCCCGCAGTAGACCGGGATCATTCTTTTCAAGAATGGTATGCATGATGCATGGTCACTGTGGGAATGAGACAAGATGACTGCATCAATCGCTGCCTCAGACTCATCAAAGCAGTAAATGCCTTTCAAGTCTGGCAGAATGCCGAACTCCAGTAGGCCTCTCTCGTCTTTTGGCGAAAGATAAGGCTCATGATAGAACTTAGCTCTATCAGAGAAGCTCATTCCAAAATCGAGAAAGACTCTTGTGTCACAATCTTCAAGCAGAATCTTGTTTCCGCCGATCTCACTTACGCCCCATAGAACTTGACCTTCAATCGTGAGAACTTCCAAGAATGTTCTATCTATATTCAATTGATTTAACTATCACTTTATTACAGCCAGCCCAAGAGATGCCCCGGGTGTCGCCGTAGCTGACCCCATGATTACACAAGCATTTACTGTCAGTTGCTCTTGCAGTCATTCACGTGAGTATTCCTAAGAATCCAGCTTTCCGGGAATTGGTGGAAGTTTGGTGGGAGCTGGCAGAACCTTGTGTGGATGTTTTTTTTGCAGACTATGATCTGTTATCGGAAAGTCTTTTCTAGAATTCGAGGACAATTGGGTGGCCAGGCAGAGGAATGGATAGTTGTCTGACCGAGAGAAGAGTCAATCCGAAACTGCAAGAAGAAGCAGTTACGATCGGGAGGAATTGGCTCGCGCTATCCTTGCTGCCGTCTTACTCATTGGGGTAATTGGTGGAGCTTTCCTATGGTCCTCAATCAAGCCTCAGGAGAAAATCGAGGCTGTTTCAATCTTGCTTGTTACGCCCAAACCTGTTGCTGCTGAAGTTCAGCAGGAGATCGTGGTGGAGGCCGTTGATAAGGATGGAAGAATTGATTTGAGTAGGAATGATACTGTTAGGATTAGCATCGATGCCGTAGTTGCGAAGATCCGCGATCCAACAAGTTCGAGACGAGATTGGAGTAA
>JAPKYM010000130.1 GCA_026394315.1 Candidatus Bathyarchaeota archaeon
AAGAGAGATTCGGCGGGCAGTCGAGAATCCCTTCAGAGAACTGCAATTCCCAGCTCAGTCAGAGCACAATCAACTACAGTTTCGACACTCTTGCCAGCCTTAGCACTCAATGTACAAATTCTCCTTCCAGGAAGGACATGACTAATAAGCTCAACAGCCCGTCTTTCATCCTCATCATCGATTAAGTCAACTTTGTTCCCACAAACAATCACTTTCGATGGCATATCGATCTTTCTCGTGATATTGTCAATGGACAAAGCCTGCCTTCTAAGAGTCTCTAGCTGCTCGCTCAGATCGACGAAAAGCAGGATGAGATCAGCATTTCTTATTTCATCAAGCGTAACAAAAAAAGCGTCAACGATCATTGGATGCATGTCTTCGATAAAGCCTATGGAGTCAACCAGTATAAATTCTGAGCCTTTCCACCTCACAAGTCTGGAGTAAGATGACAGAGTTGTGAATGGCCCCCGACCAACTTCCTTTGATTCAGACACTAATCTGTTGAAGAAAGTCGTCTTTCCGCTCTGAGTGTAGCCAGCTAGGGCAACAGTCGGAAAGCCGAGCATATGTCTTCTTTCTCGAAGTGTAGTCTTTTTCGCTGAACATCCTCCAGACTCATCCTAACCTTACTTATTCTTCTTCTGGCAGCCTTCTCGTATTCTTTGAAAGGATAGTCGCCTGGCCCACTCCATCCGACTTGCTCACCGACAATACCCTTCATCTTGATGAACTCTCTACCCCAAGAGAACGTGTACCTTAATCTTGCCAATTCTATCTGAAGCCTGGCTTCCTTGGTCATAGCCCTACTGTTGAACACCGCCAATATCAGTAGATTGCGGTCGATGACTTTGACTTCGCCAATCTTCTGTTGAATCTTGAATACTTGACTGCTGGGAAGAGTGTTCGTGAAAATAACCATATCGATATTCTCCTGTTGCACTAACCTCCTGAGCTCTTCGAGTTTGCCGGCACCAATGCAGTGACTGTGGTGCACGCTATTCCTGTTCTGAATCATCTCGCTCACAACGTTGCACCCAATACTCCGGGCCATCATAGAGACTTCATCTACCCGTGAGGCACTACGCGGAAGCTTGCACTCTACGATAACAACCCTCAATGACAGACGAACCCTCCAAGAGACTAGCCACTCGAGCAAGACTCCGATTGGTCAGAGCGCGCGCAACAATACTCTCGACGCAGTGGACTGACAAAAGCCTATAAGGGACAGTTTTACATGACCCCCTTTCAAAGGTGTTGTTCCATGAGTGCCCCACGTTCTGAAAGATTACCGCTCTATTTGGGTTCAGGCTCTCTGATAGTTCTACTTGTACTCTCTTGCACTCTTGGCTACCTCTATATTCAGACTGAGCGCCAACTAGTAAGCCTTCAGGCGCGCCTTGATAACGTTCAATCGCGCTTGGAACTCCTGGGCAAAGGAAACGAAGAGGGCATTGGACCCTACCAGATCTATGTTCGCATTGAAGAATCCGTTGTTCAGGTGTTGAACCAGAAAATGGGAGAGAAGGGACTTGAACCTTCAGCTCGAGGCACCGGTTTCACATACGATACGGATGGTCACATCATCACCAACAATCATGTTGTAGAGGGAGCTGATGCTGTCGAAGTCAACTTTCGAGACGGAACGACTTTCAAAGCAAGCATAGCCGGGACAGACGTATATTCTGACCTGGCGGTCTTGAAGGTAAGTACCTCCACTGGTAAGCTCAAGCCAGTCGTCTTGGGTAACTCATCCAAACTACTCGTGGGCGAGTCAATATATGCTGTTGGCGCGCCTTTTGGATTGGGCTGGTCACTGACCAGAGGGATTGTAAGCCAGATTGGCAGATCACTTCCGGCGACCGCCGGATATCTAATACCCGGAGAGATTCAAATTGACGCTGCGATAAACCCGGGCAATAGTGGGGGACCGCTTCTCAACAGCCTTGGAGAAGTCGTCGGCGTCAATTCAGCGATTCAGTCAGAAACAGGCGCGTTTTCTGGTGTGGGTTTTGCAATTCCATCAAATCTGGTCAAGAGGGTAGTGCCAGCGTTGATACAGTCAGGCCGTTATGATCACCCGTGGCTTGGGGTCGCAGGCACAGATATGACATCTTCGATAGCTGAGAGAATGAATCTCCCAGAGACACAAGGATTCCTAGTGATGTCAGTAGTTGAGAATGGCCCCGCTCAGAAGGCAGGAATACGTATGGGAAACAAAACCGAGGTCATAGACGGAGGAACCATTACAGTTGGAGGGGACATAATCACCCATATTGATGGGAAACCCGTCAAGAAACTTGAGGATCTCCTCAACGACTTGGAATACTACAAAAAGCCTGGAGATATAGTTAAGCTCAGCATAATTCGTCAGGGAAACAACATCGAACTTGAAGCCAATCTAGGAGTAAGGCCTGCTGCAACCACGAACAAATAGTCACTAATCCTGATTCAGCGCCAGTTCCTAGGTCGATTCAGACTACTGATCCATTTCTTCTCCTTCTTTTTCAAACTCAATCAGCAGGTCTCTCTGCTTCCTTATGAGTCTTGTAGGTACTTTGACATTGGCCCTGACATATTCGTCCCCCCTACCAGGAGCATCCATTCTCGGCATACCTTTGCCTTTGATCTTAAAGTGAGTGCCTGACTGCGTTCCCGGAGGAATTTTCAGCTCGATTTGCTCATCCAGTGACGGAACCAAGATCCTTGACCCGAGGGTTGCTTGCGCGAAAGATATGGGGATTTCACATAAGAGATCCTCGCCTTTCCTCTCAAAGATTGGGTGTGGTCTGACGTGAATGGTCACATATAGATCTCCTGGCGGAACTCCTCCAGGACCGCTGTCACCCTCCCCCCTTAACCTGAGAGTGGAACCATCATCCACGCCACGTGGTATTCTTACTTTTAGTCTGCGGTTACGCCTGACATTTCCTGTTCCCTTGCACTCGGTACAAGGTGTTTCGATGATCTGACCCTTCCCTCCACACTTGTCACAGGTGGTTATCTGCATCACTGTGAAGAATCCTGGTCCAGTTGACTGTCGCCGTCTTATCTGTCCAGATCCTCGACACAGTGGACAGGTCTTCGGGCTGGTTCCAGGTTTCGCTCCGCTTCCTCCGCATGTTCGACAATCATCTACCCTCGGTATTGTGATCTCTCTTTCTAGACCTCTTGCAGCTTCTTCGAGACCTATCTCGAAGTCGTACTGGAGGTCATAGCCTCTCTGGGGGGTCCGCCCTTCCCAACCCCTTCTGCCGAAGAATTGTTCAAAAATTCCAAATCCGGAGTCTCCGAAGCCTAAGTCCCTAAAGATTTCTTCGAAATTCACTCCTCTGAAGATGTCCTCTGGTGCGTATCTGTCGCCTATGCCTGCGCGACCATATTGATCGTAGGTTTTCTTCTTCTCATCATCGGACAGAACGGCATACGCTTCAGAGATTTCCTTGAATTTGTCTTCTGCTTCGGGGGATTTGTTGCGATCTGGATGATATTGGAGGGCAAGTTTACGGTAGGCGCTCTTGAGTTCGTCCTTTGTGGCGTTTCTCGATACTCCTAGTATCTCGTAGTAGTCCTTTTGGCTCAAGAAAGCCACCAGTGAAAGGACATGATACGCAGGCTAAGTCTTTTTGTCTTCATTCACGACTTTGTAGTCGGCGTCTACCACGTTTCTCTCTTCTCCACCTTCTTCACTAGGCCCGGAGGTTGATTGTGTCTGAGCAGCTTTCTGTGCAGTTTGCTGGTAAGCGGCAGCACCCACGTCTTGGAGTATCTTGGAGATATCTTCCATTCTCGACTTGACTGTGACAATATCCTTGCCGCCCAGAGCTGTTCGCAGATCTGCAGATGCTTTGTCAAGTTTGTCTCTCTGATCCTTGCTAATTTTGTCACCTAAATCTTTCAGTGTTTTTGAAACTGTGTAGAGAAGAGTGTCCGCCTGGTTTCTTGTCTCGGCTTCGTCTCTCTTGATTCTGTCTTGTTCTGCGTAGTTGTCAGCTTCCTTTACCATTCTCCCCTTTTCGGCGTCAGAGAGTTTTGTTGTAGCTGTGATCGTTATCTTTTGCTGGTTTCCGGTAGCCATATCTTTAGCTGAGACGTTGAGGATACCGTTGGCGTCTATGTCGAAGGTAACTTCGATCTGAGGCACTCCTCTTGGTGCTGGAGGAATTCCCACTAGATTGAACATACCAAGTGAGACATTGTCAGCTGACATAGCCCTCTCGCCTTGAAGGACGTGCACAGTTACACTCGTCTGGAAATCTGCGGCTGTGGAGAAAACTTGGCTTTTCTTTGTGGGAATCGTGGTGTTCCGCTCGATTATTTTGGTGGATACTCCTCCGAGAGTTTCTACTCCTAGTGAAAGCGGTGTCACGTCTAGAAGAAGCAGGTCTTTCACTTCTCCGGCAATCACACCCGCTTGGATGGCTGCACCCATAGCCACACACTCCATAGGGTCGACACCTCTCTCGGCGGGCTTGCCCATGTAGTCTTCGACGAATTTCCTAACCATCGGCATTCTTGTGGGACCCCCTACCAAGACTATCTTGTCTATTTGCGCAGGAGTGAGCTTGGCGTCCGAGAGCACTCGAT
>JAPKYM010000315.1 GCA_026394315.1 Candidatus Bathyarchaeota archaeon
CGGGACTCCCAGGTTCAGGAAAAACCATACTTGCTATCAGCCTTCTCATCAAGAGCCTGAGGAGTGGCAACTCGTGTATCTTCATAACCAACTTGGATTTCCCTGCAAACATAAGAAGAGAATTGATAGCCTTTGCTCCCAATCTAGAAGAGTACGAGAAATCCTCAAAACTCCTCTTCATCGATTGCTATTCCGCCTCTGGAGGACAGGAATCCAGTGAGCAGCATAAAATTTCAGCAGTCGGGGATCTTACCGGATTGGGAATGCAGGTTTCCGCATGCCTTGAGAAACTTGGTCAGAATGCCGATGTGTTTCTGGATTCTCTGACTCCGCTTTTCACGATGCTCAGAGATGACTACATAGCTAATTTCGTTCACTCCGTTGGTGCAAAGACTAAGGGTGTAAACGGCCACTTCTTCTACACACTGGGTACAGGAATAGGTAAGACTGGTCTAAGCACTATAGAAGCGACCTCGGATTGCGTAGTAGAGATAGCATCAACTGAAGAATCTGGCGACGTACGGAGGAGACTGCGCATCAAGAAATTGAAGAAGAAGCATGTAGAAAGATGGATAGAATTCACGGTTGACGCCGATAGGGGGATAATCTTCAGAAGAGCGATGGGATCGAAGAGTGAGAATTAGCAGCAGTATTACCTAGAAGACTCGGTCCTTCGGATATACTTCAAGCCCGGTTGAGGTTATCTGATATGGCCTAAGTTGTGCGTCGTGAGCAGTTCCGCGCATCTTCTCCACCTGAATCGCTCTGATCACATTTCCCGAATGTACAAACATATGCATAAGAATCACTCCTTGAGAAAGAAATTCCTCAAGCTGGAACGCCCTTCTTAGCATGCTCGTCCTCAACTCCGTACTAACTAGAGATGTACATCCAGACTGCGTTAGTGATTCAAAGAACATTAGCATCGCACGCCTTCTTCTAGAGGGCTGATCGTATCGCAACATTATAGAAGTAATGGGGTCAATAGCTATTCTTTGAATGTCCTCTTCCTTTATTATTCTGCTCAAAGTCTCAACAAGAAAACGCACAGTCATCCTGGGTTCAGACGTGATCTCTTCGTGCCCCAGCAAAAGGCCGGACTGCCGCCTCAGACTACCTTGCCTCATCATTGTAGCATCTAGAAACAGTAGTTTGCCGTCCTCCTCGAGCTTGTCAATATTCCATCCGAAGGAGAAGAGATTGTTCTTGATCTGCTCCGGGGTCTCATCCATTGTAACATATAGTCCACGTTCATCTGCAAGTGCACCGCTTTTGAGAAATTGCGTCAAGAGGATGGTCTTACCCGCCCCAGGGCTTCCAACAACCAGAATACACTTGCCCTTGGGGAATCCCCCTCCAAGCAGATCGTCTAGACCCTTAGTGCCTGTTTGAATGGGCTGCATCTACGTCCAAATCCCCTGAATACTCTCTCCGCAAGTCAATTAAAGATTTTCAGGATTGCCCTATGCAATTGACAGCAACAATCGTAGACAAGTGGAAGGCCGAATTGAGCCTTTGTGAGCTCAGTTCAAGAAATTGCATCCCGAATTCCAACAGACTCTGAAAGAACCTTGGTTTCCGACGGAACAGACAGGCCTACGCTAAACGGAAATCGCCTTGTGTCCTTCCGATTGCTTTTTGTTATCTTTATTAAATGACTAGTTTGATACGAGTTGCCTGATAAGCGTCAAGTAAATGGGTCCGTGTTCCAGATGCCGGCAAGAAGAGTTCTGATGATCCTCGCAGTCATATTGATTCCGATATCACTAAATTTGATCGTAGTTGGCGAGTCTCAATCGCCGTCCCCAGGAGAAAGTGCTCTTCATGTCGGGGTGTCAGACGCTAGCGAATACGGCTATGCGAGCCGGACAATTCAAAGCATCCTAGTCAACAACAGTGTTATTGAGTTCAAGGCACGAGTCAAGATACTAAGATTTCAGTCAAGTCCTGTAGGAATTCCCCTTCAGATAGATTTCTATGGACGTAGTGAAGGCTCCCAGAACGAGCAGCTCAGATTCTCGTTCAGATTTGGCAATGATGGAAGTGTGATATTCTACTACCCATTCATGAATTCGTCAGCCGCCGTGACCGTGCGAAGAGCTTGGGGCGCAGGAGAATGGGTCAGTGTATCGACAGTCGTCAGTGGAAATTCTTCAAGGTTCTACCTAAACGGCGAGCTGATGATGCAGAACGACCGCGAACACCCCGCAAGATCTGGAGGGTTTATCCTAGCGCGCATCGGGTTTGGCAAGACTGATAAACAGAAGTTGAGCGTTGAGGGGTTCCTAGCGGATATTCAGCTGGCCACCAATCAAAATGTCAGATTCTCAGAAAACTTCAGTTCCGGCCTGGGGAACTACGAGATCAAGAAGACTCAGAATACGCTATTGCGCATAATAGACCCCTTCAAGTACGCATCCCTCGAGGCAAGTTCTGCACAAAGGTCAGTATCTTCAGGTAACACTCTACTCTTGCAGGCCAATCTGCTCGATAGCGGTCTCGGCGGCATAGGCAACGGTTCGGTTGTCTTTGAGTATCAATCTGGGGATCAATGGTCGAGAATGGTTGAGACCAGAACGCTCGACAACGGAACCGCAAAGTCGTCTTGGAGGGTTCCCTTAGATTTCCGAGGAGGAATTTTGATTCGAGCTCATTTCCCTGGTGACTTCCGTTTCTCAGAAGCAACAAGCTTACCGTTTACAGTGAACGTAACAACCCAGACGAATCTGGGTTTTAAAAATACAGAGTTTATCATCTCGACTTACGCCCTTGGTTTGGTAGCTGCTATTCTGTTAGGCCGCAGATATGGATTTAGCAGAGTCTTCATGATCCTCCTTCCCGTCCTCAGCTCAATCATCTTTCTTTTCAGCCTGTCAGTTCTTACGAATGCAATTGGATTGAAGGCATTTATTGGGTACACTCCACGGACTGTCAAGGTTCAGTTTCTGGGAACACAAATCGACGAGACAATTTGGATCCTTTCACTGGTGACATTGGCGGGGGCTTGGGTTTTGTTCCAAATTCGGAGGATTTCTAATGATAGAGTTGTTCTTGTCCCTGTTCTTTCAATAGTCATCTCACTTCTTTTTCGAATTCAGGGCATGAACTCCACTTCAGCAGTTCTCGCGATGATCTCTGCCGCAATGATTCCCTGCCTCCCTTTGTTGCACGATGGCTGCTGCAAACCATGGAGACCAGAGGAAATTGCGCTCAGATTCATGGCTTCCGTTCTGACCATGGTATTTGTCATAGAAGCAGGATCGGCCGTTGGCTGGGTTTACAACGTCCTGGATCCTCACGTACCATTCGACGGTGAGATTAGGTGGCTAATTCCCTCGATCGAGGCTAACCTCTTCGGAGTACTGTACCCCGTGACGTTGCCTGCTTTGGTCATTCTCATGTTCTCATGGGTTTTTGTGCAGTTTCCTTTTTCATTATCAAGGAGATTCATGACCGTTCTTGCTTGGACCTCTGCTCCGGCCGAATCCCAAGTGGACGGCTCAAGGAGTCTGAAGGAGAGGTCCTACGACCACTCTTGGTCAGCCTATCGCAACCACATACGGCCCATGTCACGTCAGAGATCCAGATATCTGCTTTACCTCACAATGCCGGCGATAGTATGCTGCTCCTTACTACTAGTCTACTATCCTTACTTCTACGCTACGCGACTCATCGGAGTGGATACACCGTGGTATTATCAGAATCTGGTTACAATGTCAAAATCAGGATGGCTTAGCCACTTGCTGTCGGGTTATGGCGCGGCAACCAGAATGCCCTATCTGTTGCTGCTCTATGCGATTATGAAAGTGACATCATTCTCACCAGAATTTGTCGTAAGGATTGGGCCGGCGATCCCGGCTTCTTTGCTGGGGGCGACTTCATTTCTGTTTATTAGGACTATTACACGTGACGATATCTTGGCAGTTTTCTCCGGATTTCTTGCCTTGTTTTCCATGGCAACAACCGTCGGCATCTACGCGGGGGTCTTTGCGAACTGGCTTGCACTTGGCTTGACCACACTTTTCTTCACTCTTATAATACGAATGTGGCTACAACCCACTCCAATCCGTTCACTGTCGTCGATCCTTTGCAGCCTAGCCATCCTAGTTACACATGCTTGGACGTGGGCCGTAACATTGGCATCTCTAGGGATTTCTGCTCTGCTCGGCCTGGCAAATCGTCTCTTGACTCGTCGCAGACTCCTAGACAACACACTACGATCTTCCTTGGCTGTTGTTGGAGCTAGCCTCGCGCTAGTGTTGCTGTTGATAGTCCTTTTCTCAACGGGAGAATTCGTTCGCTTATCAACAGAAGGCATAGCATCGATGAGTGCTAGCAATATCTCAACTTTTCCTGTTTCCCTGTCATTTACATTCCAATACTATGTCGGAGGGTTTTTCGCGAACTCTGTCCTGATCTTGCTTTCGATACTAGGAGTAGTGACGGCAAGACGTCTGAATGCTCAGTTCAGTAGCATACTTGCTTCGATGCTGCTCATTACTTCTGTTCCGTTACTCTTCGTCGGCTCCTGGTGGCAGTGGAGGCTGCTATATGATATCCCATATCATATTCTCGCGGTCTTCGGATTTTATGCTATCTCAAACAGGATCGCAACATCGCAATGCACTTCTGTGAAGTTCTGTAATGTTTTGCTGGCGGTCACTATCCTTCTCGCATCTTTCAATTATTCTCTACGATGTTTGAACTACATTCCATCTTGAACGGTCGTATCCCGCTCGATTGATCAAGTCGTAATAGACATGTCCGATGTGAGACGCCCGAAGCACCGTTGTGGGGCTGCTATCATGAGGTATAACTCTGCTTGCCACAAACTCGCTAGCGCGCGCATGATTTGTCTCTGGCGCCAGCAAAAAGGTTACAAAGATGAACCAACATCTAGCTCCTGGCTAGCCAGAGGATAAAAGAGGGCAGTGGATGATCAAGCGCCTGGCGCGTGCTGGACTAAGTACCTAATCTGACAACCACGTGCAAAACCGCTGAGAATTTGGAGATTGTGATTTAGGTGAAAAGAAACACCGTCAAACTCGAAGATGCCGTTGGCAAGGTTCTAAGTCACGATGTGACTAAGATAACTAGGCTTGGGAAGTTCAAGGGTACACTCTTCAAGAAAGGCCATGTTGTACGCTGGAGAGATCTAAAGGAGCTCCGCAAGATCGGAAGAGAGCACCTGTACACGCTTGAGGTTGAGGCAGGGGAGCTCCACGAAGAGGAAGGGGCACGGAAACTCGCCTTAGCCATTTCAGGTCCTAACGTGAAGATACTCAAACCGAATGAAGGAAGTGCGGTGATCCTCGCTAGGAAAAATGGCATCCTCAAGATTGACGTCAACAGACTAGAGAGGATAAACCAGATTGATGGTCTTGGTGTGGCCACCCAGCACACCAACCGTTACGTCAGGTCTGGAGATAGGATTGCGGTAGCGAAGATATTTCCACTTGTGATTGAAGAGGAAAAAGTGGAACGTGCCTCAGCGATCTGTCGCTCCGGAGGAGCTATCGTCAACCTGATACCTCTTAGGAGAAACAGAGTCGGACTGATCATCACTGGAAATGAGGTGTACCATGGCATAATAAAGGACGAATTCGCCCCAGTGATGAGGAAGAAAATCAAGAAGTTGGGCTCAACAATTGAGAGGGTTGTCTATGCCCCTGATAACACGGAAAGGATAGTCAATGAGATTCTGAAGATGAAGCAGGAGAGCATGGACCTCATAATCGCCACCGGAGGGATGGCGGTCGACCCTGACGACGTGACCCTGAGAAGTGCCTTAGAGGCTAAAGCGTCAGTTGAGAAGTATGGTGCTCCAGTTCAGCCAGGATTTATGTTCATGATATCTTACCTAGACAATACCCCCCTGCTAGGCATCCCGGCTTGTGCGATGTACTATGACACCACAATTCTCGATCTGGTGCTCCCCAGAATTCTGGCTGAAGAAAGATTGACCCGAAGGGACATCATAAAACTTGGTCACGGTGGGCTTTGCCTGAAATGTGAAGAATGCAGCTATCCCATCTGTCCATTCGGACGAGGTTGAAACCGAGATGAGGAGAACTTTGACGGTTCTCATCAAGGGAGCAGGCGATGTAGCTACTGGCGTCGCTCATACCCTTGCCAAAGACGGATTCAAAGTCGTCATGACGGAGATTCCACAACCTATAACAGAAAGAAGAGCGGTAGCATTCTCCGAAGCCGTCTACGAAAAAGAGTGGACTGTCGAAGGTTTGAGCGCAAAACTGACGGAGTCCGCCGATGTCGAGACCACAATCGCATCGGGGAAAATTCCAGTCGTTGTTGATCCGAAAG
>JAPKYM010000266.1 GCA_026394315.1 Candidatus Bathyarchaeota archaeon
GCAGAAGCGAGCCTCATACACCTTGTCAGGTGAACTTGGGAACTTGTGGAATCGGACATGAAGTTCCTTAACTTCTTCCTCTGGCTTCGCCCTAGTGACCTTCACTAAGCTAGATACTGGCGTTTGGCATCTGTAAGTAACCGACTTATCCAACACAAAACGGTAGCTTTTCAGATACTTCTGAAAGGTCGCTTCGTTCTTTTTCCTAGGTATGAGGAAATGATCTCTCAACGCAGGTTCCGTATCATAGAGATGCGGTTCATGTAGAATCAATCCATCATCAGCGTCTGGATCTATGAGTATCATGCTATGAAGCGGGAAAATGCCGTATTTTTTGATTTCAAACCTCTTTTTCGTTTCTTCTGGCAATCTACTTCTGGTCTTGCAAAGGACTCCGAGCAAATCTCCCTTAATACCTGAAAGGTTGGCTGAACTCCCTACATCTTCCACGTTCATTGCCAGTTTTACGTTATCAGGTTCAAGAATGTCAAGAACTAGAAAACTGACACGAATGCCTTTAGTGAGAAGTTGCTCTATCTTGCGAATATTTCCCGAAATTTTCTCCAAACTAACTCCGAGAAAAGCTACCTCTTCTTTCGCCTTTGATAGAAGTTGCGGTAGTCGATCAAATGGATAGAGTTGAATGCCCTCACCTTTCTCTTTTCTCATGAACCAAATACCGTACACTATGGTAATGAGTCCCCCGACCATTAGAGCTGTAGAAATCAGGAATCGCGGCTCTAATGATGGTAAGGATGGGGCAAAACACCATGTCTTGACGACATTATAGAAATCCGACCCCATCTGGTAGAGAACTCCGAGCAAGAAGCCAGCTACGCCCCCCATGATAATTTGATGGCGAGAGGATAGTTTTGCCATGCCACGATCCATGGGGATTTAGCTATTTGGAACTTGTGCCCCCATGAGTTGCCACCAAAGAAAATTCCGGACTTACCATCCAAGTTAGCAGAACTGACCGTTCTTCTGGCACAGGCCCTAAGCATGTGAAAGATTACACCTAAGGATGTACAAGCGAAGAGAATTTTCCGACAGGCTGTAGGCGCCAGCTTGGTGGACTGGGCGGGATTTGAACCCGCGACCTTCCGGTCTCTTGGCGGCTGCATGCAAACCGGACGTTCCTTGGCCTCCAAGTTGGAGTATACCAAGCTGAACTACCAGCCCACGCCTCTGAGCTTAGGGTTACGACCTTAATTTAATCTTTCTAGGTCTCACAGACAAGCTGGAGAGTCTTCTTTACATGTCGAGTTATCTCGCATGATCTTATATTGGTGAGTAGTCTCTGCTAGGGTTCGTCTACGTCGGGTGGTCCAGACGGAGTACAAATGGGTTGCTCTTACAGTAACAACTATAGGAACCTTCATGGTGGCTCTGGATGCCAGCATACTCATTGTTGGACTGCCAACTCTGCTGCGCGAGTTGAACGCATCACTAGTCCATGGCGTCTGGATAATAACGGGCTACAGACTTGCGATTACGATCCTTCTGGTGGCTATCGGCAGAGTCGCCGACATGCTTGGAAGGGTCAGACTGTACGTTCTAGGTTTTGCAGTATTCACGTTTTCCTCCGCATTATGCGGCCTGTCACAGAGTGGTGAGCAACTCATCCTCTTCAGGCTGCTTCAGGGCATTGGTGGCGCACTGATAATTGTCAACAGTGTAGCTGTGATAGCAGACGCTTTCCCAGCAACAGAACTGGGAACCGGCATAGGCATCAACTTCATGGCTTTCAATCTCGGCTCGATCATGGGCTACACTCTAAGCGGGGTAATAGTGGAGTTAGCAAGCTGGAGAGCCATCTTCTTTATGAATCTCCCAATAGGTCTATTCGGAACGTTTTGGGCTTTTCTGAGACTAAGGGAGATGCATCGTGGAGTTTCTGAAAAGTTCGACTACCTAGGAGCAATCCTCTACTCGAGTGCTCTGACCCTGATTCTGGTCGCCTTGAGCCTCGAAAGTCCAAGCTCCCCCTTAGCGCTGACACTCATGGCTGTAGGAATTGTCCTCTTTCCATTGTTTGTTGTTGTAGAGAAGAGGGTGCCTCATCCCACACTAGACCTTGACCTCTTCAAAATAAGACTCTTCAGTGCCGGAAACCTGGCCAGCCTCCTAAACTCCCTAGCCTTCAACTCACTACCATTTCTATTAACACTCTATTTCCAACTGATCAGAAATGAAGACGCCATAACCACAGGAATACTCTTCATACCCCTCGAGGCTGCCGTCCTCATAATAGGTCCTCTGAGCGGCAGACTCTCAGATCGCTACGGCGCAAGAGGATTCTGCACCCTCGGGCTACTATTCAGTGGCGCAGCCCTGCTATGGTTCGGCACCATAGACACGAACACAAGTTACGTAGCGATGACCTTGGCTCTTATAGCCTCGGGAATAGGAAGAGGATTCTTCATCTCACCCAACGCCAGCTCAATAATGGGGCCCATCTCTGCAACTAAACGAGGAGTCGCAAACGGAGTAAGAACAACAATAGTCCAGACAGGTATCGTCGTGAGCTTACCTCTATGTTTGACTTTCATGACACTCGGTATGCCATACAGCCTACTGGCACAGATCTCAAGCGGCACAGTTGATCTGGCGGCCGGAGGGACCGTCGCATTTCTCTCAGCAATTCACTATGCATTCTTTATTCTGGCAGTTGTCACCTTGTTGGCAGTGATCCCTTCAGTATTGAGAGGGCCGAAGGTGACAGGTGAAATCATAGAAGCCAGAGATTCAACTAATCGTTAGACAGACGTGCTTTGATCTTTAGACGAGGAATTGAGGGCCGCCGGCGAGATTTTCACGTTGCAGAAGCA
>JAPKYM010000087.1 GCA_026394315.1 Candidatus Bathyarchaeota archaeon
AAGCCATAATGGCTCGTAGGCAAAGTCAGGAAGCCAACTGAAACACCCACCATCCGGCAAGAAGCGTTTTACATGGATGTTGCGGCGAGTGAGATTCGCGCACCAATCTACTAGTATAGCAGGTAAGACAGTTACGCAGCCTACCCTAGATTCTCGATTAAAATCTTCGTGCTGCCATTTCAATTCGTCTACATAGTTGCGTCCATTGATCGAAGTGAGTAGGAGTGTTTCGTATCCGGATAGAATGAGACTCGATAAGGGTGAATTAGGTAAAGATCTGAGTCAAATTCTGAAAAACCCATTAATACTTCGAAACTGATCGCTTTCTCTCTGAAGAGCATGCAACTATAAGGTGTAGATTCTTGGTCGATACTTGGCAGATAAAATATGCGTACCTAGTATCTGTAATTGGGGTCGTCCTCATGGCGATTACAGTGGCTGATGGCGTAATACGTGTCATGTTTCCGCCTGCGGGAGGCTTCGGTGGCAATAGGCAATTTGGCAATATGACCGCAATCGGTAATATGAACCGCAGTGATATGAACCCATTCGGTTTGACAAACAATCTAGCAATTCTTGCCATCATAATAGCAATCGTTGGCCTGATGTGGTTGGGTCTCAGCCTCCGGAAATTGCAGAAAGGTACAACGACCTAAGGTCTAAATTCCTCTAGAAATGTGTGGGCAGTGAACTCTGTAAAGACTAAAGGCCAACGTCGCAAAACCTGCATCTGCCATTATGAGAGAAACTATACCAAGATGACAAACCCACATTTGTGAATTAGGCAGAGATATAGGTTCAATTCTGAAAAATCCGCTGATAATTCGCAGCGTTTTGGACGACTCTACTGCAAAAAAGGAGACGAACACGCGCATGGTGAATGAAGTCAGGTGGAGGGGGCGGGTACTTAGAAGTAACCTCTAATCTAGGCCTCTCACCCTTCTTCCTAAACATCGATCAACTCTGTTAGTCAGTTAGATGGTTTAGGTTTCTGTTCGGTTTCGGGGCACAAGCAATAACGTTTGCTATGTCAACCATTACCACACGTTCGTTTCTAGTCTTCTTGGTAACAGCTTCTGCAGCAGAAGGCCACTTCGTCTTCTACAGAATTCATGGTGAACAAATGCAAGAATAGAGCCATATTGATCCCTAACAGTTCTGTCAGCGCACCAGCTACGGTACTACGGTGAAATAGGACAGACATTCCAGCTACACCACTGATCAGGGGGAGACGTACCCCTAATGTGCTGCTCAAGAGGCGTACCTCGCCACTCTTCTCGTTGTGTATCCTGATACCCAGGTCATCTAACCCGAATGATGGACAGCAATAATGAGACCATAACATTACCAAACATGAGGAGAATCGCACTGACCAGAAGGCGAGAAGGTGAGATTCCACTCAGGAACTCTACAAACCGCAATGTCTGTTCTGCGAATACCAGAGAGAGCCCTATCCCCTGAAGTGGTCTGAAAAAACCTACTGCAGAGTTGCTCAGCTGTCCATACGATCCAATACGAGTACTCACAAGTTCGCCGAAGAGCCATGTCTCATTACTGACTCTATCTTTATCACGTAGCCATTGGTGGTCGTCTTTTCAGCTATTTTGCTTCCCTCTGCGTTCCTATGTCTACGACAGATTGGATGATGTTCCCAGTCAAGGCCGCGACCTCGTACGTGAAGTTGCGACTGTTGGAACCGGGTATATCGCGTTGTGACCCATTCGGTAAAGTCATAAGCAAATGTCGATTCTAGGGAGGAGTTATCTCTTGGAGTTAGAAAGGACAGATGACTAGAACAAAGGGCACTGTTGGTCACTTATCGACTCCTGGTTTGTAGTCCTTTCTCTCCTTCTCAAGTAGGCCCCCGTGCAGTCATGATTGTTTGTATGTGGGGCATTGACTAAATAGAGGGGTCAGAATCGCTTGACTCGCAAGGGCACAAGTGATAGCCCTCGAATTTTAGAACCCATTCCAGACACGAAAACGCGTCGGATTCCGACCAGCCCACCATCATGAATCCTTGCTTTGGGCTGGTTTTCAGCCTGCCATCAGCTTACTTTCGGCTCTTTCTCAGCTAAGATTCTGCTTGGTTGACAGTTCTAAACGATAGTTTAAAGCTATCCCGGTCCACCACGATCCGGGTTCAAATCCCCATGATTTTTTGTCGGAAACAAAAGAGAAGCCTGAGCCCTTTAAAAGGCGTCCTGACAGATATTACATGTCAAGGGCGAAGTATCAACATCTGCTGGAGAACCCTGAGGTTAAGCGCTGGTACCAGAATGTAGCTCGGGGTTCCAGGATAACTGCTGACGTATATCTGAGGAGGCTCGGCTCATTCTGCAATACTCGCAACATATCGGTTAGTGAGCTTGCAGGGATGAGTGAGCAGGCTGCTGCCAACCTCCTGATGGATGTCATTTCAAGTATGGAGGAGCATGGATACACCGGCGGCTACATTGAGAGCGCCGTCAAGTCTGTCAGATCCTGGCTCCGCCACAACAGTGTCAAGATA
Organism: Candidatus Bathyarchaeota archaeon; assembly: GCA_026394315.1. Classification (GTDB taxonomy): domain Archaea; phylum Thermoproteota; class Bathyarchaeia; order 40CM-2-53-6; family RBG-13-38-9; genus JAPKYM01. The sequence goes on from JAPKYM010000087.1 coordinate 2,513, forward strand.
CCGGGCTACATTAAAATCAATGGTGCTGACGATACCCCGACACTCGCCAATGAGCAGTCACCAACACATGAGCAGCTGTCAAGGGTCTTCAGAGCATGTTGGCTTGACGCCAGGTCAGCGGCTTCACTGATAGCCTTCACAGGCATGAGGCCACAGGTAATCGGAAACCACTGGGGAACCGACGGGT
>JAPKYM010000147.1 GCA_026394315.1 Candidatus Bathyarchaeota archaeon
AAGAACGTTGACGGGGCTGTGGGGGGTCTCTTCAGGTCAATCGATGATTTAAAGAGGTCATTGGAGAATTCCGGGCCCTCCACATAGCACCTCTTAACCTCCAATAGGAAAAACGAAAACGTGAACATGGAATACCGAGTATTTCTAATTGAACAATATCTTTTGTCTCAGTATTGGGTTCGAGAAATGCGACGATTGACGAGAAGGACTTTTCTGGTGGCTGTGGGTGGACTGGCGGCTGTGGTCGCCTCAGGTCTGTTTTTGTCCAAGTATTCTTTTCGTCAACCTGCGCCTGTGGAGCCTAGAAGGCTCACCAAGTATTTGGATCCCTTGCCTTTCCCAAGCGTCATGCAGCCTACGGAGCCAGGAGGAACTTATTACGCCACATAAAGAACGTCTGTGTTGTTTCTATTTTTTGGGTTTAGTTTAGAGTCAGCTGCATTAACCTCCGTATTGAGGTTTTGAGCTTATTAGAAAGGAGGAGGCTTGAGGATGAGATCATCGGACTCGCTCTTCCTCTCCTCATCCCCTATTTTTACGCGCGACAAGTTTCATCGCCTTAAACGGCTCAGAGCGAGCGCAAATCAGTGAGGCCAAGCTAGAACTTTCTATTATCTTGGCTGCGGATCTCGCTTCGAGATCCTTACGGTTCCCAATATACTGGCAGGTTAAGCCTGACTCAGCGTTTAGAGTGTTAGGAACTGCTAGAATCCGCATGGGGTCTACAGATATTGGAAAATGGTAATTGTCAAAGACGTAACTCTGCGCAGCCAATATGCTGCTAAACTTTAGCCTAGCAACTTCATGACTTTTGATAGGGTTTCTTTCATTATAATAGGTCCAGTCTTTGAGATTGAAATCTTGAACCCAGATATGGAATCCTTTCCGACCTGAGAATACGATGTGAATTTTCTTGTAATAACTCTCGATTACTTCACAAAGCTGCAGAGTCATCTTTCTGCTTAAGTTAATACCTTCTCTGCAGATTCCATTGAGTTCCCAGCATTGATGAAAGATGTTGTGTCGTTGGATTAGGTATGAGTCAATGTCCACAGCGTAAGCTCCACCAATTGGATAGGCATGTCTTGCTTTGTGCTTTCTTCCAACTCTTTCAGGGAATAGCCAAGTAAGCACGGAGCAGTAGACGTGGCGGGGAGCATGCTTAACACAGTATTTCCTAAGTTCTCTTGAGTTGATGCGGTTTTCAAACTTATTCAGCTTCACGAATTTACCGTTAAGCGTTTGAAGCCTGAGATGCCGTCTTGCGAGATTCCAGCATTCAGGTACCTGCATGGGTGCGGTGCGATAATACCATCGGCTCTCAGAATTTTGCATCTCAAACTCGGAGTAGAACTATCTGTCTGGAGTCTTAAGGCAGAGAGCGAAGTGAATGCGAAACCTTAGCGCGCGCGCCTAGCGACAGCAGAGGTACTGAAAACAAGGGAGTCAGAAAGGGTGACATCGTATGTTTTTCTTCCATTCACGATCTTGACCTCGACCTTTGATGGGTCTATATCGACTGGCTAGATAGTGGCGAGGTTTCAGGCGGAGATACGACTATTCGAAAGCTGCTGTTCTGAAAGTAACTCGCAGCGTGATTATGTCGAAAGGATGAATATGCAGGGTATTCCAAGTTGATGTTGGTATGCCTTCTCTACAGTTGAGTCTGGACGCTGTCAGAACCTCACGTCATCTCTTCAAATCAGGTTGATTAAATGACTCGCTTTATAAAGCGAATGCTTTAATGTTGACCGTAATTTCTTGCTATGCAGGCGCTGACGACACTATCGACAAGCTCATAGACTCCCCTCTGAACTTTCCGTATCGCATCGTACTTGATCAGCTCCTGCAGATAGAACTCCAGATAGTTTTGTGATTTGCCGACTCTTCTTGCGATCTCGGACGCTTCCATAGGTTTGCCTGCCAGCGCCATTATCTGTATTATCTTCTTCAGTAACGGTCCGCCTTTTGCTTCTCCAAGGTCTTCTGCCAAAACATAGCTTGTATAGAGGTATATTGGGCCGGTTGGTGCAGAGATCAAGTGATCAAACGTCTTATCCAGACTCGTTCTCTCATCCCAGGCCTGTGCGAGCATTATGATATAGTAGGGGTGGCTCCCAACCAGGGAGACTGCCTCCCCAGCAGCCTTCTCAATTGATCCCTTGTCCAGGTCTAGGTCTCTTTGTTCTATCACGATCTTGAATAGCTTCATGGCGTCGTTGTTCTTCAATTGACCTACAAATTCTGAGATGAAGTGTTGGAAGAGCGGGGATTTATGCTCTTCCAGTACGCTCCTGAGCATATGTACCCTGGAGCCGCTTATGACGTGGCATACGTTTCCTCGCCTCTGCAATGTACCCCTGTAGAGTTCAAGGATGTTCTTCAGGCCTTTGTACTGATTTAGCTTGGTTATGTCTTGGAACTCGTCCAGGATTAGGATGACTCGTCTCTTTGATTTTTCAGCGATCACATCGGCGGACTTGAAGACTGATCTGAAAAGTTTTGCATAGTCAGCGCTCTTTCTGCCCTCGAAGCGCATCTTCGGGGTGATTGTGCCGTCTGGAGAGAACTCAACGCCAACCTCGTCGATTGACGATATGACAGTTGACAGCTTCTGTAGTATGGATGTCTTCAGTTCAGAAGCCTTCAGTGTCGCCCTCTGTATGAGGCTGATATGGCTCTTGTAGGCGTTGAGCATTTCGCTCTGCAGATCTATCAGGAATGAATCAGGGTCACCCAGCCTCTCCTTGACATCATAGTATACTACGATCAGGCCTTTCTTCTCCAATTCTTCTTTGACTTTTAGGAGGATCGATGTCTTGCCTATGCGCCTGTAACCTAGAATTGCATAGGCAGGATTGATCTTCACATTAGATAGATCCCTGATTAATTTGTTAACGATCTCCTCTCTGTCAACAAGCATCTCAGGAGGGGTTGGTCTGCCTATGAACAT
>JAPKYM010000331.1 GCA_026394315.1 Candidatus Bathyarchaeota archaeon
CTCTCGATTCTCTCCATTGCAAGTTCCTTGTGTTGAGCGTCTCGTCTCATAGAGTTCGTATTTTATATTGTCGCTACTGAACCTTAAGCTTTCGAGGAAGACCGATTGCTTACACTGGTTCTTGCTGAATCTGCACTGGAACTCGTGCCGAAAGAGTTGGTTAACCACCCCTTGGTTGTAAGAGATGCGAAGAGGCGTCATAAGAGGCCTGAGGAGCTTCTCTTGGATAGATCCTACCACCATCGGGCTATGACAAAACTTGTGGGCTCTGAGAGAAGAGGGCGTCCGGACGTTGTTCACATCACCTTGCTGACTTCTCTGGGTTCCCCCCTAAATCTAGAAGGTAAATTGCGAATATACATACACACCGCGAAGGATCGCGTCATCAGCCTTTCGCCTCAGGTCAGGATTCCTAGGAATACGGAGAGATTCAAGGGTTTGATTGAGGAACTGTTTGCATCCGGGCGGGTGCCCTCTGGCGGTGAACCGCTCTTGGAATCGCACAAAATGAATCTCTCTCAATTGATCAAGGCAATTGAGCCATCCCACACTGTGGGATTGACTGTCAGGGGGGAGAGTAGATCGGTAAGCGAAGTAGCAGCTTCTTTGGCCAGAGAAAGGAATCCTGTTGTTCTCATAGGGGGATTCCCGAGAGGGCACTTCTCCATCGGAGCAACGAAGTTGGCGAACGAAACTGTGAAGATCTACCCGAAGGGTCTTGAGGCTTGGACTGTAGCCTCATGGATGATTTTCGCCTACGGTCTGGCTGCTGGGCTGAACTAGTCTTTGCGCGCGCGCTATCCCTATATGTGAGTTGAAGGGAGACTCTGGGCGCTTCACTAGATAGGTGAATCCGTTGTCTGAAGACGCTGACATTGATCTGTGGAAGCGACGCCGACTATTAGAGATGCAGAAGCGCCTGTTGATGAAGAAGAGTGAGGAAGAGCGGAAAAAGACTGAACAGGAACAGCCTGCTGATAAGAATGCGCCAAAAGAAATCTTAAAGAAAATATTCGTCGGCAGAGCGATGGAGGTCTGGGATGTGGCTTGGAAACAGTACCCAAATATCATGAAGAGGCTGGAGCCAAATCTGGCGCGCTTAGTGCAGAACGGAGAGATCAATGAGGCTCTCGACGAGAATCAGCTTCTGCTCATCCTAAGGACGATTGGTCTTAACCTGAGATTTGACACAAAGATCAGGATCCTAGAAGACGGCAAATACAAGAGCATCTCAGAGAAACTGAAGGAGAAATAGTTCCCTACTGAACGTTGAATACGTTACGCGCGCGGTCGAACGGTCGTTGTGGGCCTCTTCAACTTGTCCCTAAGGTTTTTAGCACCCTTCTCTTAACTCTCTCGTCCATGAATCTGAGATCAATAAATGCTGGTTTCAACATAAGACGAGAGAAGAACGCGGCTGTCATCAGAAAAGCCGCTGTATTGATCTCTGAGGTCAAGGATGCCTTCAAGAGCAGGTATCCCTACGTCAGAACCACCAGGTTTTGTTCTCAACCTTTGATCGCCGTCAATGCGCTGAAGCCGTCGGAGATCGGGGCCCTCGTCAAAGAAATCGATGGGCTTTGCAGGAAGGAGGGCATAAACTGGTTCTGCATGCCGATAGGAACGTGCAAGAATGACCGCGACTATGGGTTCATAAGTACGTTGCCTGCGATAATGAGTAGTTCGGAGATATCCTTCTCAAGTGTGACTGTCACCCAGAACAAACGCATCGACTTTAAAGCTGCGAATGAATGCGCGAGGCAGATCAAAGAGATCTCTAAGACGAATCGGAAAGGATTTGACAATTTTAGATTCTGTGTAAGTGCGAACACTAAACCCAACGGAGCATTCTTTCCATACTCATGGCATAAAGGCGAAAACGGATTTTCACTTGGTCTGGAGACGATCGATGTCATTATCAAGAACGCAGGCAAACAGAACAAGCTTTCAGAAACCAGACAAAGAATCCTCAAAGACCTTTCAAAAGAGTTCCTAGACATCGACAGAATTGCTCGACGGATCGAGGCCAAGACAGGCTTAAGATATTACGGTTTGGACTTGTCCCTCGCGCCCTACCCAACTGATCAGCATTCAATAGGAAGAGCCCTTCAAAAGCTCGGAGTCGACAGTTTCGGAGCGAGCGGGACACTCTTCCTTACCGCATACTTGACTAACATGCTGAAACAGCTGGAAAAGGATCTGCCTGTCCGTACGGTAGGCTTCACAGGTGTGATGTATCCAGTCCTAGAGGATCGATATCTGACCGAGAGCAACGACAGGGGTCTACTCAGCATGGAAAGCATGCTCCTATACTCCACTGTCTGCGGCTGTGGGCCGGACATGATCCCGTTACCCGGGGATGTCTCTGAGAAGGAGATCGCGTCTGTCATACTGGACATGTCCACGCTGGCCCTGATTCTGGACAAACCTTTGATTGCAAGGCTCGTCCCGATTCCAGGAAAGAAAGGTGGAGAAAAGACCGATTTCCACTATCCCTTCTTCCACAACACTAGGATCATGGACGCCAGAGGACTATCTCTGACTGGGAGACTTCTTCAGCGCAATCAGGACTTTGAATTTCTGTGAAGACGGGGTCGACATTCATTAGCGCGCGATTGACTGCAATGAAGTACTCCTCGGTGTCCTTGTGCAGATACATCTCGCCTCCACTCCCAGGAGGAACCGCTACCAAACCTACTGCAATGTTCTCAATCTCCTGCATGCTTGGTGAGCGCGCGCGATAATCGTCCTGCTGAAACCGCGTTGGTGAAAGGTGGATACACGAGATGCCTTCGGTAATTAGCGCAAGTAACTCTTTATATAGCGCGTGACTGAAGATTTGAAATTGGTCGCTTAGTTCGAGCGATAAAGAGTGACCG
>JAPKYM010000237.1 GCA_026394315.1 Candidatus Bathyarchaeota archaeon
GAATCCAACTATCTTGTTGTCCATCCGCAGGGGTTCACTTTCCCCCGGCCTTGCTGGAAGACGTTCATATTGGCCGCAGAGCCTTGTTCCTGCAACCCCTATGGTCGGCTTTCCCAGAACGACTCCGAGATGTGAGGCACATCCAAACCTTTTGGGATGAGCGATCCCGTGCGCATTTACCATGAAGACATCCGGTTTGGAATGTACTCTCTTTACTGCCTGCAGTATTGCGGGTCCTTCTCTAAACCATAGAAATCCAGGTTTGTAGGGAAAATTCAGGTCAACCTGTGCAACTGCTTCTTCCACCAAATCCAAGTTTTCATAGTCCAGAACGATGCATGCCGCTATGGCCTTGTCGCCTATGAAGGCCATGTCGACTCCAGCAATTCTACTGATAGGCTTGCTAAAACGATCCTCGAGTACCAAACTTCTGGAGAGCTCTGTCTGGAGTCTGACTAGCCTTTCAGTATTATTCATCGGTGTGACTTTCAAAGGCGGCAGTTAACTCCCTTTCAGAATGAGTGTTAAGATTGGAAAGAGATAATTGTTTTGTGTGATGATTCATTTATGAAGGTCTCCTCGGGTGAATAAGATCATGAATAAGGCTGAGGCAGTCTCATTAGGAGGCAATCTTCTTCTAACGCTGTGCAAGCTCTCTGAGTACTCCGCGTCTAAAGGAGAGATCTCCTGCACAACCAGAGAACTCGCTGCCAAGCTAAGTTGTTCTCAGCAGACCGCCTCAAGGCACCTAATAGAGCTTGAACGCAGAGGGCTCATAAGGCGGCTTCGAGTTGCAAAACAAGAATCCATACACGTTACCCCTAAAGGTCTTAACCTTCTTAGCGGGATGTACTTCGCCTTAAAACGAGTCTTTGAGCGACTTCCTGACCAGTTCTATTTTGAAGGCGAACTCTTCTCAGGATTGGGCGAAGGCTCCTATTATATAGGTCAAGAAGGCTATCGAAGACAGTTGAAGGAGAAGCTAGGCATTGATCCATTCCCTGGAACCCTAAATGTTAGGTTGAAGCCTGGCTACGAGAGTGAGAAGAGGATGCTGGAGACTCTTCCCTTAGTATCTATTGAAGGATTCAAAGGTGACAGAAGGAGTTTCGGCCCTGCCAAATGTGCCAGAGCCATCATAAATGACAATGTCGAGGCAGGTATTATCCTGGCTCTGAGAAGTCACTATGGCCACGAAGTGATCGAGATAGTCTCTGGCGAGAACCTAAGAAAAAAAATCAGGCTTAGAGATGGTGACACAATAAGGGTGAGAGTTGTCACTTCAGCTCCTCGACGATCTTTCGTTTAATCTTGGATGAGCTGCTGAGCTCTTCTGGCCCGTATCTCTTGGTCTGGACAACCTTCACGTCGCGTGGATATTTCTTCAGGGCATCCTGTACGGCATCTAATATGTCATGTTGGTCATAGCCGACGGCTATGATGTCAGGTCTTAGCTTGCGAATGACCCTGTCCATGTCCATTTCTTCATAGCCTAGTAATGCTCTGTCTACAGGTTTGAGGGCTTCAACAAGAGCTCTTCTCTGGCCCTCAGGAAGGATGGGCTTCTTTCCTTTTCTCCTCTGGATAGTCATGTCTCTGGCAACTATGACTATCAGTTTTGAGTTTCTTCCACCCGCTTTCTTTGCATCTTCTAGTGCCTTGAGGTGGCCGAAATGTAGCAGGTCAAAAGCTCCGGTGGTCAGAACGATTCTCTGTCTTCTCAACATTGACTGGCCCTTTTCCATGTGAAATCCACGAAATCTAGGATTCTTAGAGCATCAAGAAGGCCTTCAGCATATGATATTGAGGCTAATGCTGTGGCGTCCTTCTTATTATCGAGGTAGTATTTGGAATCCATCATATATCTCTTGGCTGCGTCAATGACAACTTCAACCCTGTCAGGTGTAGCTCTTGATTGGCCTTCTTTTCTTGTTAGATCTTTGAGTGCGAGTTCTATTGCCGCAATGTACTTCTCAGCCAGTAGTTGCGTATCGCTAGTCATGGTCAGTCATCGAGCAGTTCTCTTCTGGCATCACAGAGGATCTCCAATGCCTCAGTCTCCATAAAATGGAGCTTTCCGAGGAAAACCAAGCATTGCGGTGGTCCTCCCCAGTTGGCTTCAATCAGATTCCTTACCGTATCGGCTTTTGCAACCGAATCAGGAGAGCCTATTCTTGCTACTCCAATTGCCGTCGAATCGTATCTGGCGATTCTTTTTCTAATCTGCTCTTCGATGTCTAGTAATTGTGTCAGAGCTTCTGGAATTGTCATGTACCTCTTGTTCTCGGAGTCTATGTCCAGCAAAGCTAACGTGTGAAGGCCTCTGAGTCTGTTCTCGCAGATTCTTTCGTAGGGAGTCTCCGCTGTTGAGGTTGAATTGAAGGGGATGGTTACTGTCCTCCCGAACTTGTAGCTCTGTAAGCCAGTTGTTCCCGCTATCGCTGAGGAGATTGACGCGGCATGAATGATTGAGGTCTTTATTCC
>JAPKYM010000032.1 GCA_026394315.1 Candidatus Bathyarchaeota archaeon
TGGTTCGACTCTACCAGCCAAGTCCCACGGAGGAACCATGTTGATGGACCAATTCTTTATCACACCGATCAGTCTTCTTTTTTTTGCAGGCAGTCTTATCACTCTTGGAAAACCGAAGCTTGACCATTTGGCAAGTCGAAGTACCACGCCGATGATGAAGACTGCGAGTGTTATCTGTGGAAGGGCTGTACGCGAGAAATCGAACAGTTGCGTCCAATCAACCATCAAAGATCACTTGAAAGTCACTTCTATCTTTGTATCGGGGCGGTATTTCCGAAGACCTCTAGGTACTTGGTTGAGATCTTGCTTCCATCATAGACGTGTACTGCACATGCGATGCAGGGGTCGAAGGCTCTTACAACTCTAACTGCGTCCAATGTTGGATCAGTATTCTTGACAATAGTGTTTGCAAGGGCTTCCTCTATCGGGCCACGTCTGCCTTGGTTGTCTCTGGGAGATCCGTTCCAAGTTGTAGGTGTTATGACTTGGTATCTAGCAATCTTCTTGTTCTCCACCTTGATCCAGTGACCAAGTGATCCTCTCGCGGCTTCTGTAAGCCCCATGCCTTCTGAGTTTTCTGGAATCGAGAAGGGTTGAAAGACCTCGCGTTCACCGCGGTTAATCATATCGAGGAGTTCGTAGAGTTTGTCAATCAGTTTCGTTGCAACATATGAAGTCTCATATGCTCGGGCGTGGAGCCTCTCGAGTGTGTCTGGCTTCTTTGGAGGAGACCAAGTTCCCGTGTCTGTCTGGATCTTCCCACCGCTCTGAAGTGCTGTTGCCCACATCCTTGCCAGCGGACCCACTTCCACGACGTTATTATCCCACCGTGGTGCCTTGGACCAGGAGTACTTTCCATTCTTTTGTATTCCTGTGTATTGTGGCGTAGGTGCTTTGGTTCTGTTTGGATCTCCAGCTGAATCCTCAGAATACCATGAGTGAGTTACATATTCGGTGATCTTTGGGGCTATCTCACCGTAGAGGTCTGTGGCAACCAAGTTGCCGTTTATTATGACTCCGGGCTTCATCAATCTCTTCTGTGGATCAAGTGTTTGATCCTCAAAGACTCCGAAGCTGAGCAGGTTCGCTTCTCTTTCGCCTGAATTGGTCATTTCGTCTTTGTAGGAGTCGTGTAATTTGTCCATCAAGGGGATCATAGAGTTGTCGATCCATTTCTTCACTTCAAGAAGTCGGTAGGTGAACTTCGCGAATTTGGCTGTGTCTGGGAATTCGGTTATGCCACCGGGAACGAATGTGGATTGGTGGGGCATTTTGCCTCCCCATATTGCTGTGGCCTCCCTTGCGAGTCGTGACATCTGCAGAGCCTCAAGGTACCCTCTTCCTTTCAATGCGGCAAACTCTTCAAGTCGGCCAAACGGTGGTCCGTAGTCGGGGCCTTCCAGAGCAAAGAGTATCAGTAGGTGATCGTACAGCCACTCAGCATACTGCGTGAGGACCCTAAGCAGTGTTCCTAGAGGAGGGGGTGTGACCCTCATCGCTTTATCCAGAGCCAGAGCTGCAGCCATTCCGTGTGAGGTATAGCAGACACCACACATTCTGGACGCAATATAGACGGCGTCTCTTGGATCTCTCCCCTGAAGGATCTCTTCAAAGCCTCGGAATAGTGAGTGTGAAGCCCACGCATCTGCGAACTTGTTTCCTTCCAGCTCCACCTTGATGTTGAGATGTCCCTCGATCCTTGTTACCGGGTCTATTGTAATCTCGACCACTAGTGTTCAACTCTGTGTTTCTCTTTTCTGGCACGAAGCCAATAGGCCCCTGCGAGGGCCCCTCCAACAGCTACTCCGACGCCTGCAGCCTCTTTGTATGAGAGTGCAGGTATGGGAAGTGCGTCGAAGAAGGGTGATGATTTATCAGGGAACTCTGGCTGAACACAGGCTATGCATGGGGCGCCTGAAATGGTGCAAGAGGTCAAGCCATTATTCCATTTCCTTGAGTTGCAGTCTGCATAAGATATCGGTCCCTTGCATCCTAGCTTGTAGATGCATCCGTCATGACCGAATTTCTCTGCGAAATTGCCCTCATCGTAGAGTCCCCTTCTAGGGCAGTCGTCATGAATCGATCTTTCAAAATACATTGTCGGTCGACCGAGTGAGTCAAGTTCTGGGAAAGGATAGAGCTTCTTTGTTGCCAGTATCAAGCTTGTTAGAGTCCCCACCATCCAGTCTGGATGTGGTGGGCATCCTGGGATGTTGACTATAGGGAAATTCAGTCTTGATCGATAATTGGTTCCGAGGAAGTCTGTCGTTCCCACAGCTCCAGTTGGATTTGGTGCACCAGCAGGTATGCCTCCGTAGGAAGCACATGTTCCTATGGCAATCACTGCAAGGGCGTCTTTTGCCAGTTTCGTGACCCAGTCTTTCATTGTCACAGGCTTTCCGTCGATCTCACCAATCGTGCAGAAGGTTCCGTCGTTTTTCGTCTGTATCGAACCTTCAACTAGGAGTAAGTAATCCTTTTGGGGGTTCTTCAGAGCCTCAAGGGCCTCGTTTCCCCACTTAAGCATCAGTACAGTCTGGTAATCCAGATCTAGTTTGACTTGGGGAAGGGTGCCCAAAAGAACATCCGTAACATCAGGATAAGTTGTGTTCAGAAGTGAGACTGTGCATGCCTGACACGCTGCTCCGTGAATCCAAAGTACCGAGACTCCGCCTCCCCTTATCTGGCTCATCGCCTCTTTGATGAGCGTCTCGTCAAGACGGAATGTTGACAATAACGCAGCAGCGCCTACGCCTGCTTTTAGGAAGTTGCGCCTTGACAGCGCATCATTGGTTTGATGCTGCATGAACTTGATCTCCAAGTTTGGCTTTGCTGATGTGCTTTCCTGTCTTTTTAAACTTCTGCAGATACAGTAGGTTAGCAGGATTTGGCTGAAGTTAGCGGCTCGTACAACATTAGTTCTATGGCTGTCGCCGAGGTTGAGATTGTGAATTGAGGGTTCTTGTGGCAGGGGTTGGAAGTCTGCTTAGAAGCGACGATGGCCTTGGACCGCACGTAATCATGAAACTCAGTGAAGTCAATCTACCATCCCAAGTCGACATAATGGATCTAGGCACCTCAGGAATGGACATCCTTCACTACTCTAGAAACTATGACAAAGTCATATTTGTTGATGCTATCAAACTTGGAATGTCACCGGGTTCTGTTTACAGGATAATTCCTTCTGAAGTCAAAGTTGAAGATGGCGACCTGCGGGATATGATTTACGTGAGCATGCATGAGATCAATCTTGAGAAGGTCATAGCTATTGGCAGGAAACTTGGCGACATGCCAAAAGAGATAGTCATAATCGGTTGTGAGCCCGAAGACACAACGACAATGAAGATCGGACTTGCTGAGAAAGTCAACTTAAGTATTCCCAAAATAATTGAGTTGATCAAGAAGGAGATTCCGTCGGAACCGTAGTCGGATGATTCATCGCAAAGCGCGCGCAAAAGAGAGCAAAGCTTAAATCAAGTCCGCATTGCGTTCTTGGCTACAGGGGGAGAAGTATGTCTCCAGTCTCTCGTAGAAATTTCATAAGATATGTTGCCGCCGTTGGCGCCGGCGTCATTTCTGTAAAGCTGGGTTCCTCACTCATGTCAGGCATGAGAGGTAGTGAACGGGATTCATTATTGAAGCCTGGCAGCGCCATGGCCGCCACCTCAGCTGGTTCCCCGACGCCAAAATACGCGTACGTCGTGGATGTCGGAACATGCATTGGATGCAGAAAATGTGTCGGTGCATGCAAGGAGGAGAATGGTACTCCCGAGGGAATATTTTGGATGGATCTTCTCTATCCAACTGATGCTGATTACAAGTACTTACCGAGACCGTGCATGCACTGCGATAACCCGCCGTGCACTAAGGTCTGCCCTGTAAATGCGAGGTACAAACGACGAGAAGGTTTTGTTCTAACGGACTTTAAACGATGCATAGGTTGCAGATATTGCCAGGTAGCCTGCCCCTACGGAGTGAATTATTTCAACTGGAAGAATCCCAGGTCTAGCCAGGCTGGCTCCTCAAGCTCCGGCAGCCTCGCAGAATACCGTGACCTTGATGGAAGATTGACGGCTGGCGGAGGACATTTCACAGGTGTAATAGAGAAATGCACCTGGTGCATTCATCGAATTGAAAAGGGCAAAGTGCCAGCATGTGTCGAGATATGTCCGGTAAAGGCCCTGCACTTCGGCGATTTGAACGATCCCAACAGTGAGGTCTCACAGATAATTTCCAAGAACAAATACTTCCGTCTACTTGAGGAACTGGGCACAGAGCCTAGAGTATTCTACACTGGTGGATATCCACCGAAACTGAATCGTAAAACAGAGAAATAGAGGGTTGAATATGAGTAGCTACAAGGTCACCGCAGAAAAGATCCTGCAGCCTATACTTCATACAAGCAAGATCTTCCTTGTCAGTGCCGCAGTATTGCTGGCACTTATGGCCGTTGGAGCCTATGCATATCTAACTCAGCTCACTCAAGGATTGATCGTAACCGGACTCAGAGACTGGGGTATGGGTGGGGGAATTCCATGGGGCGCCTACATATCCACCTTCGTCTGGTACGTCGGAATCGCCCACGGAGGTATCGCTATTTCCGCATCAATTCGAATAATGAAACTTGACGAATACAAACCCCTGGCGAGAATGGCTGAACTCTTAACGATCCTCTCCCTTACTGGAGCACTAATCACGATAATAGTTGACTCCGGAAGACCTGATCGAATCTTTAACTTTGTAGTCTACTACTTGGAGACAGTTGGAGATTCTCCGCTGATCTGGGACTTTACCGTCGTGCTTGCCTACTTCGTCCTTAGCGCAATCTATCTAGGAATGACCATGAGAGAAGATGTAATCAAACTAATGAGCAGACTTCCATCAAAATACAAACTCCTATACAGAACTGTAACATTTGGCCACAAAGAAGGAGAAAAAGAGAAGGTCGAACAGATAGCTTGGTGGCTGGCACTTAGCCTAGTCATACTGATGGCTCTGCTCAGTGGGGGGGTGATACCTTGGATCTTTGGATTAATGCCTTCTCAGGCAGGCTGGTTTGGAGCAGTACAAGGACCCTACTTTTTGACCGGAGCTCTAACATCAGCTGTTGCCGGAGTCATAGTAGTTGCCGCCATTGCCGTGAAAGTATTCCACTGGGAAGACCTAATCTCGGAAAAGGTCTTCAAGGGACTAAGCAAGATGCTGCTAATCCTAACCGTCATATATCTATGGTTCATCCTAAACGAACACATAACAGCTCAATACGCCGGCCCTACAGCAGAGAAGGCAATATCTGATGCACTACTTTACGGAAGCCTCTCAACCATATTCCTGCCAGTTCTAGCTATACTCATTCTCTCGGTGATATTCCTAGCGATTCAAACCCTGCGCAAAGCCTTCAGCCTGAAATCAACTCTGGCCGTATCCATTATACTGCTGTTGACATTCTGGGTGAAGAGACTACTAATAGTCATGCCTTCACTGCTCTACCCAAGGCTAACCCTCTACCCGGTCGGAAGCTACACACCAACCTGGGTGGAATACACAATCATAACAGCCACGGTAAGCTTCGTAGCCTTAGCATACATGATTTTCATGAAGATCTTTCCCATAATGGAGATCAAGGAGGGTGAATGAAGATGATCACCATAGGATCCCTGGTAATCTTCGGCATAATACTTCTACCCGTCTACATAGCGGTCATAGCTGCTTTCATAGGGAAACCTCGACAACCGAAATTTGCGGCATTGGTATACGGGTCTGCACTGGCGTTAACCATCGTGGCATTGGTGGGCATATGGATATTCGGAACAATAGTCTCACTCATAATCCCGTAGTTCTGAAATCTTCAACACTTCTCTCACTTTGGTCAATCACGCTACTTAGGTCCAGCGCGCGCTAGGGAAGGCCTACCAAAAGAGAGATTAAGACTCAACAAGTGTCAATCTGCCATCATTCAAGGCGAAGAGTGTCAAGGTCATGCATCCAACCAAACCAGCAAATCTCCCGCTGTCTTCTCTAAGACATCGCAACCTGCTGAAGGCCAAGTTGTCGCTCGTAGAAGACGAATTATTCCGGGTTCTCCAATCGTCACCAAGTGCTCAGACTCTGTACGAAGCGTCACTTCATCCAATCAAATCTGGAGGAAAGAGACTCCGACCTCTGCTATCGTTACTGTCATGCGAAGCAGTTGGAAGCGACTTCAAGAAAGCTTTGCCTGTAGCTACTGCGATAGAATTGATACACACCGCTTCCTTGATACATGATGACCTGATTGATGATGACGTCAAGAGGCGGGAGGCACCGACCGTCCATGTCAGATATGATAGAGACACCGCCATACTCAGTGGAGATCTTCTGATCTCCAAGGCCATGCAAATAATCTCCGAGAACTCTCCTGTCAGAGTCAGGAGAATTGTCTCCAGTACATGCGTAGAGATGTCGGAGGGGGAGTATATGGACATGGTCTTTAAGAGCAGTCCGGAAGACGCCACTGAAGAGAACTACTTGAAGATGGCTAGGAAGAAGACTGGAGTATTGGTTGGGGCAGCAGCATGTGGGGCAATCATGGGAGGAGGGAGCGCGCGCGCCAAAAGTTTTAGGATTATGAAAAAAACATGAGACAGAGAATTCTCTGGACTGATTACTTGGCCCACAACAAGACCTTGGGGTCGAAATTACAACTAATAGATGAAGAACTATTCAAGGTCCTTATGGAAGCCTCATCTGAGCCTAAAATCCTCTATGACGCAGCAATACACCCAATCAAGTCTGGCGGAAAAAGACTTAGGCCACTGCTAGTTCTGCTAGCCTGTGAAGCCGTAACAGGAGACTTCATGAAAGCTCTGTCTGTAGCTGTTGCTATAGAGATCATACACACTTCTTCGTTGATACATGACGATCTCATCGACCAAGACTCAGAAAGACGTGGAGCACCTACTGTTCATATGAAATATGACAATAACATGGCCATCCTCAGCGGGGACATCCTAATCTCCAAGGCCATGCAGATGATCTCAGACAATTCGTCAATCAAGGTGAGGAGAGCCATCGCCCAAGCATGCATAGAGATGTGCGAAGGTGAATGCCTCGACGTATCCTTCAAAAAAAGTCCGGAGACAGTGACAGAAGAGAATTACCTGAAAATGGTTGGAAAGAAGACAGGCGCGCTGGTTAGGGCAGCTGCGGAGTGTGGAGGAATCATCGGAGGGGGAACAAGACATCAGGTAAGGTCACTCGCCAAGTACGGAGAATTCCTTGGTCTTAGTCTGCAACTGAGGGACGATGTACACGAGATCTTGACTACTGAAACTGGTCCGGAAGCCTCACTTAACAACTGCCTTCTGGGTCAAGGATCAAACCTAGTCCTGATACATTCTTTCAGAAACTCCGACAAGTCCCAGCAGAATTTGTTGAGAAGTCTGTTTACTTCAAATGTAGATTGCCATAGACTAAGAGATGCCACAAATGTCTTTGAGAATTCTATGTCGATTCAACATGTGGAAAGACTATCGGAGCGATTTGAGAAAGAAGCGAAAGAAGCAATAATTGGAATGAATTTCCGTAATCAACGGATTCTTGAAGACCTAGCTGGGTACGTTGCCCGAAACTGAGATGTCGCGCGCTACGCGAAACTGGCGATGACGAAGTCTATGCTTATTGCGGCAGCCATGATTATGAGATATCTTGGAGCACGAATACGCATCTTGACAGCGTTCTTGGTTGTTGGCTCGCTGACGAGTCCTATGCTCCTGAAAACCAGCCAAGAACCAGCCAAGCTTGCTGCCGTGAAGTAAACGATTCCCATTCCGACTTGAAACCCGATAAGCACGCCTACGATTGAGGCTGCAAGGAAGAGAGCAAGGACTACTTTGGCGGCCGTCCTTGGAGATAGAACTACTGGTAGTGTCAAGATCCCTGAGGCCTCATCGACCGCAACATCTTGAATTTCACTGATGAAATCGCGTCCCGGCTCCTGTTCTCGGGTTCTTAGCATCTATCTTCCAGTCAAAGTAGTCATTGCATACATGTGCAGCAGCTATCGCCAATACGACAGCTAGGAAACCTATGAAGAAAGGTCCAGCGGGGGGAATCCCATTAGCACTAAGGAAGGCAGGTCCGATGAAGAAGGGGGTAGCAGATAGAGAAATGTACGGTCTTGTGAGTTTAATGAAGCCAGCTATCTTCTTCATGGCCATATCTTGTCACAGTTTAGTTGGATATGTCCTTAGATGTTTGTCTAATCATCGATAGAATATCAGGGCGTCTTTTCTCTATGTAGCGGCCCAGCAGAGCAGCGACTATCGCGCTTGTGTACTCCCCTATGAGAATGGCGGGCATCACAATCTGCCAAGCAAAGAAAGAGAATATTGGAATTACCCAAGTGAAAATTGCGGATCCTATCGGGACATGTAGTAATGGGAAGATGAGAGCGGCTTTCCAGCCCCAACCCCGATTCTTTGCCAAGTATCCAGTTAACCCCAGTGTCCACGGTGTCCAAAGAAAGCCTGTGATGAACAGAGTGGGTATTGGTACAAGCGACATTAGAGACCCGCCTATTACTCCACCAATAGTTCCTAGCCAAACGGTCGCTAGTACCACAGG
>JAPKYM010000244.1 GCA_026394315.1 Candidatus Bathyarchaeota archaeon
CTCCCTATCTTGAACATAAATCGAGGCGATTAGTCTCTTGACCATGCTGTTTCTCGGATTTCGGAGGAGCTCCGAAGGGGTAGCGAGCTGGATTATCTGGCCCTGATTCATGACTGCAATCCTGTCTCCTAATGCAAACGCATCTTCAGGGGTATGAATAACACATACTGTTGTAGCTTTTGCTTCTCTAAGGATCGACTTCAACCGTTCTCTGACATCAGACTTCGTAGCTTCATCAATGCTGCTCAGAGGTTCATCCAATAGCAATATCGAGGGATTTGTGGCCAAGGCCCTTGCTAGGGCTACTCTCTGTCTCTCTCCTCCACTGAGCTCGTTTGGCCTCCGATCAGCGAACTCGTCAAGTTCAACGAAGGAAAGCATCCTCTCCACTGTCTGACTCATGATGTCTCGGGGGGTATTCTTTACCTCCAGTCCGAAGCTCACGTTTTGGCGGACAGTCAGATGAGGAAAGAGGCCAAAGTCCTGAGGTACGTAGCCGATGCCTCTTGCCTCTACGGGGAGGTTGTCAATGTTCTCTCCATTCATGAAGATGTGGCCTTCATCAGGCTTGAGGGCTCCCAGAATAGTCAGAAGGAGAGTTGTCTTTCCGCAGCCGCTGGGACCCATTACAACCATGAACTCTTTCGGTTCTATGGCTAGACTCACATGGTCAAGGGCCATTGCGTTACCATAGTTCTTGCAGATATTCTCCAGCGTAAGACTCTTCATCTTCTCTCCTTCACACCGCGCCTCAATGAGATCAGCGCAACTATTGAGAGTGTTTCGGCAAGCACGGCAGCAGCTATGGCAGTGTTCGGTTCAGTCTGGGCAACGTTGAACACGAGTGTCGGTATGACCTCTGTTTTCCAAGGGATTATCCCCGCAAAGATCATGGTGGCACCTAGCTCGCCCATCGCTCTTGCCCAGGTAAGGGAGAATCCTGCGAGAAGATCTCTCTTAGACATTGGAAGCACAATGCGAAAGAGCAGGTGTCTGGTGTCTGCCCCGAGAGATCTGGCTATGAGGTCGAAGCCCCTTGCTTTGACCTCACGAAACCTTCTTGCGGCAAAACCGACCATGAATGGAGAAGAAACATAGAACTTCGCAATCACGACGGCAACATATGTGAAGGCCAAATTCACCGGAGATCCTGGACCTAACATAAGTAGATAGACAAGACCGACTGTCACAGGAGGAAAGGTCTGTGGAAGGTCTACCATCAGAGTCTCCAGTGTTGACTTGAATCTGAACTCTCTGTGTGTCAGGAAGTAAGCAAAAGGCACCCCGACCAACACGGCCAAGACTGCCACAATGAATGACGATGATACGCTAATCAGAAGCGCGGCCAACACCCTGCTGCTGAGCAATTGTGGAATTACTTTTTCCCACGAAAACAACGTGATCAGATAGATGAAGAAACTAGCAGTGAACATGTATCCGGCAAAGCCTACCGAACTGATTGTGAGAATCAGACTCAATTTGTCCCTCAATTAGACACCCCATTTACAGTCCAACAACACCGCGGACTCTTAGTCTTATCTGAAAGCGCGCGCTCTCTCGTGGGGCTACCTCTAGTCTCTGCGCATGTGCGTGCTAAAAATGCAGCCATCTACGTATTGTGCTGATGCCATAGTGGCCCGCGTATGCAAAAGCAACTAGCATGACGGTCTTTCCAGTTATCGAGGCGATGAGAGCTTTCTTTTTGGGGTACTTCATTGCGCCCAAAGGGATCCAGATAACGTCGTCTGGAGTGAGGGGGGTCGCTGCAAATAGAAATATGAGCATGAAGCCGTATTTTTCCACTTTTGGTCTCCATCGGTCGATCATCGCTCTGTATTTCTCTGGGAGAGCGTACCTTCCACCCTCGCCGATGTAGTAGTGTGCAAACTGGCCAATTCCAGCGCCAACTCCGGCAAGTGATCCGAGAAGTAACGGGTTGAAGCCCATAGATGGGTCACTAAGAATGAAAACCACTACTTGTGGGGGAAATATTGAGATCATAAGTGAACTAGTCCCGACTAATCCTGACAAAAAAGCCCCAGCATAACCTAGACCCATCAGGTAAGTGTACAAGCCCTGAACACCTACGACCGCAAATATTGCGGAAGTGACAACCAGTATCGCTATGACTGCCGTAACTGCTAGTTTATTCAAGCGGATCTCATCTGGAAGAGTTTAAGCCATTAACTCATAGGTCAACAGCATATTAGCCTGTTCTTTGCAATACAATCTGTAGCGAGCGTGGGACACTAAGCGCGTGCGATGCAAAGATTCAAATGCGGTATCTCTGTAAATGATAATTAATCGATCGGAATATTTGGAGGCTGCCACGGAAGGAAATATTGAATGAACACATTGACTAGGAAGCAGATAATCGCGGACGCAACCCTTGCAGCTTTGGTAGGAGTAGGGGAAGGTACTCTTGTGAGTTACGCTGAACTTACCAAGGCTATGCATGAATACATCAAAAAGAACAAACTGAGAAAGGCAGATGAAGTCTTGGCTTTGGAGGTTCCCAAATATCATGTCTCCTCAGTCAGGTATTGTTCTTCTTGCGGGAGTTTGATTCCAGGCTCTGCAGCCTATTGTGACGGATGTGGCGAAAAACAATAGCGCGCGGTATGGCAACTGTAAAAGCTATTGTCGGATGCCAAATTCAAGTCACGGTTGCTTTTTCTTTGCGTCAAGTTTCGTCTCTAGTTCTGCTATGCGTTGTTCCAACAGCCTGATCATGTCCATGAGTGGATCTGGCAGCTCGCCGTGTGCTAGGTCTATCTTGGGCAGTCTCCGGCCTTCTCTGGCTATTACTATTCCCGGCACTCCCACAACGGTGCTGTCTGGCGGCACGTCCTTTGTCACAACTGAGTTTGCACCTACCTTCACTCTGTCCCCTACGCTAATGGGTCCTAGGACTTTTGCTCCTGCGCCGATGACGACATCATTTCCTACAGTAGGATGGCGCTTCTCCCCGCGGGAGCCGCCTGTACCGCCGAGAGTGGCATTTTGATACATAGTCACATTATCCCCAACTTTTGCTGTTTCGCCTATGACAACTCCTGCGCCGTGGTCGATGAAAAACTCCTTTCCAATTTCTGCTCCAGGATGAATATCGATCCCGGTGAGTTGTCGACTCATGAGGTTTAGGTAGCGAGGGATATAGGGGAACTTGAGGTTCCAGAAGAAGTGCGCTATTCTATGGAGAAGCATCGCTTGAATTCCAGGATAGTCAAGCACTTCCATAAGTGAACCTGCGGCAGGATCCTTTTTGAAAGCAGCTTCAATATCCGACCCAAGATAACCCATTATTCTATTCAATTCCTCTTTGAGCCGCTTGGGATCTATGGTTCGATCAAGAACTCGGAGTCCTCCTAGGCACTGTATGCATATTCTTCCGTTCTCAGCAGATCCTCCGCATTTGAGGCATATCAACTGGCTAGGGTGCTTTTGTGACGACATCTACTAACATCAACCTACACGTGCGCTTCGTCTTTGTGCAACATCAAGGTTTTCCTATAACGGCGTTATGGGCAAGATCTTCTTAAATTCGCATACTTAAACTATTTGCCCTGGTTGTTCACAGTATTTTTCCTTTGGGGTGGGGGACAAATAGTTCCTATATGTGAAGCGCGCGCTGCGTCATCACCTGATGACAGTTTCGGCGCCTTCAAGGATTTCCAGCATTCTGGTGCCATCCCTTATTGAGGGGCTTGGTTGCCTCCCTTCTCTCACACACTCGACAAAGTGCATGAGTTCACGTTGAAGGGGCATATGCCAATCAACATCTACCTCTTTATTGTTCATGTAGAGTCTCCATCGGTTACTCTCAAAATACGCGAATATGTTATCGTTCACATAAGTGAGAACCCATCTGCGAATCTTCGGACCCAGACAATCAGAAATCACTATGGTCTCAATTTCCCCGAACTTCGCCTCCACCTGACTGAGGTAGAACCCCTCCTTCGATCTTACTATCACACTGTCCGGTTCGCCGAGATTCCACCTTAAGAGGTCCAGGTCATGTATCGCAAGATCCTTCAGCACCCCTGTCTGTCTCGCGACTAACGTCGGCGATCCAGATCTCTGGCAGAAGATTCTTCCAGGGCCCTCAAGTTCACCAATAATAGAGTGAAGTCTGAGGAAGACGGGGTTGAACCTCTCGATGAATCCCACCATCGCGACTTGACCCTTATGTGACTCTGCAGATGTCATCAATCTTCTGGCTTCTTTCACACTTGTTGACATAGGCTTCTCAACCATAACATGTCTGCCAGATTCGAGAGCCTTGATAGCAACTTCCGCGAGGCTCTGTGCCGGCACAACTACGTCCATGGCATCAGAGATGTCCAGAAGCGCATTGAGCGACTCTTGGAAAATCCTTCCTTTGTGGGCCGGGTCATATATCCCAACGACTTCAACTCCAGGGATTTCCTTCCAAGTCTCATAGTGTCTCTTGCCCCAGCTTCCGAACCCCACTAATCCTATCTTGATCTTGCTCACGATACTTCACCCATCATTCTGCTGGAAATGATGAAACGTATTTGATGACGCGGTTGGAAAGTAGCTCATCGTCAGATCCGAATCTGAGCACTCCATCTCCTATAGGCTCGAGGCTACATAGCGAAATGACTGGCCCCCTGACATCTTTAAGATAGGTCTCTTTCTCAGGCAATCTCCTGATGCAAATGACTTTCCCGATGTCTTCTTCTTTGAGCACCAGCGAGGAAAACCCTTCGAAAATCAGGACGTTGACTCTGTCAGCCCAAGAATTGAATTCCTCGAGAACGATCGTTTTCTCGTCTTTTATCATGATTGCTTTTTCCGAATCGGAGACGGTTGAGACTATTCTTGCGCCGGCCTTCCAGTGTCTCCAGGTATCTGTTCCTTCTCTGTCTAGGCTGAATTTCTCTTGGCTAACATGTTTGACTGTCATGACGGACAGACCTTTGCTGGTCAAGGCTTTCACTATTATCTCAACCGCCGTGGTCTTTCCTGAGGCTTTACCTCCGATAACACCAAGAGTAGGTACGATCGGTTTGAACATCTTCAGTCCACCTTCGCCAGTTACGCATTATTTATTGAATTGTCTGAGTGTGATCTTAATGTCGATCTAAGGTCTTTGTGTAGTGGAGTTGGCTTTGGTGGGGCCGAAGGGACTATCATGGCACTGACGGCCATTTTGAACCCTCGACTTCCGCCATGTTTTTTGTCTACGGGTTTCTTCCCGTGCTCCTGAACCTCGTCATTCCTATACAGGTCAGCAAACCCTTACTCAGGTCTCTTCTGGAGCCCTTGGCGGTCGACTCCAACAACTCTTGTTGGTTCGACTGTCGTCATCCCTGACTAGAGTCCGCGAGAATATACTTCATATTCTGCCTACGGCCCCATCTTGGGATAATCGACCCCAACAAGAAGACCGTGACAAGTTTAATTAAACTTTGCCGGAGTCGATCAGGGCTCGATGCAGGTGTATTAGGAAAGACTTATTGCAACGACACAGTCAATAGTGGCGAAAAAGGGTCCGACAAATGATCAGGCTTGGGTGCACTGCGCAAGACAAAGATTCTATCTCTAGGATGGACCTTTTCTTCAATCCGAGGTCCGTCGCAATAGTGGGTGCCTCCAAGCATCTTAACAAAGCCGGCAATGTGATTTTCACAAACTTCGCAGAGAACAAACGCCGAGGCATATTCAAGGGGGAACTATACCCGATAAACCCGAGTGAAGACAGCGTCTTAGGGTACAAGTGCTATCCGAACTTGAAGAAAGTTCCGAGTGATGTGGAGTCGGTGGTCATAGTTGTCCCAAGCAAATTTGTTCCAGAAGTAATGCGCGACGCAGGAGAGAAAGGCGTGTGCGTGGCAGTCATCATTTCAGCCGGTTTCGGAGAAATAGGAAATCATCAACTTGAAGATGAAGTCAAACAGATAGCCAGCAAGAAAGGAATACGGCTGCTGGGACCTAACTGCTTGGGGGTCTTCGATTCATACACTGGCGTCGACATGCTGTTTCTACCGGAGACCAAAGTCCTAAGCACAGGAGACGTGATGGTTGCAACTCCCCGACCTATGCAGGGGTCGATAGCTATGGTTAGTCAGAGTGGGGCCTTCGGGGCAGCTGCGCTAGACTATCTGACGGGAAGACAGCTGGGGATAAGCAAGTTCGTCAGCTTCGGAAACAAGGCTGACGTTTGCGAGTCAGAAATGCTCCATTACCTCGGGCAGGATCCGAAG
>JAPKYM010000111.1 GCA_026394315.1 Candidatus Bathyarchaeota archaeon
GGTTAGGAAAGTGGGCGTTCGGTCAGCTGAGGGCCTTCGTAGAATACAAGGCAAGGATAGCCGGTGTGCCCGTGCTTGTAGTTGACCCGAGGGACACGAGTCGTAGGTGCTCGTGCTGTGGGCACATTGAGAGGGCGAATAGGGTCAGCCGGTCGGAGTTCAGATGCCGTATCTGCGGGTATGGTGCTGACGCTGACCTGAACGCCGCTGTGAACATTCGGTGGAGGGCTGAAGTCAACCAGCCTACTGCGGTCTGCCAACGGGTGTTGGAGCTTGAACCGCAAGCCCACCCCTTTAGGGTGGGTAGTTGACTGGAAGTAAAATCATCTATAATCTCTGAGTCATGCAGGCAGTCATACTGGCGGGGGGGCGTGGGGAGCGGTTAAGACCGTTAACGGACTACATCCCGAAAGCTATGGTACCGATCAGAGGAAGACCCTTCCTAGAGTACGAGCTTGAGAACCTGAAAGCAAATGGGATCGATGACGTCGTTCTCTGCGTCGGGTACAAAGCAGAGGTTATTCGTAGCCACTTCGGTAAGGGAGAGGATTTCGGACTCCGGATCAGATACTCATATGATGGCGAGCAGCCGCTTGGGACGATGGGCGCGCTCAAGAATGCTGAGGGCCTTCTTGAAGACGCTTTCTTCGTGACCTATGGTGATAACTACCTGAGGCTAGATTACCGAGGAATGATGCATCAACTTCTTTCTTCAGACAAGCTGGGTGTGATGGCCGTATACCACAACAATGGATTGCATGGTAAGAGTGATGTCGAAGTCGACTCTGGGTACGTCACATATTATGACAAGGAGGATACGGGACACAGGAGTCCAACATGGATAAATTACGGCATTATTTCTCTGAGGAAGCAATCGTTGAGTTCGATACCTGGAAATCAGTACTATGACGAAGAAAGGTTCTACAATAAACTGATAGAACAAAGACAACTCATCGCCTATGAAGCCCATCAAAGATTCTATGAAATCGGAACCGTAAATTCTCTCACTGAATTCGAGGAAAACCTCGAAGACATCCTAGGAAACCAGGGTGATCCCTAGAATGGTAGTTGCAGTAACTGGTGGAGCGGGGTTCCTTGGAAGCCACATGGTAAGGAGGTTGCTGAAAACCGGTAACGAGGTTAGGGTAACCGATAATCTGTCTTCCGGCTCCTTGAGAAACCTCTTGGACTTGGGCGTCACTCAGGACTGCATAATAGGCGACCTGCGAGACTTGGAATTCGCACGGTCTGCTGTGAAGAATTGTGATGTCGTGTATCATTTCGCAGCTGACATCGGGAATGTTGAATACCTTCATGGCTCCACCAGCAGGGAACTTTCTGCTCTCCAATCAAACATGGTGATAGATGCTAATGTTTTCAAGGCATGCCTGGAAGCAGGGGTTGAAAGGATAATCTACGCCTCAAGCGTATCTGTTTACTCGATCCGTAGGCAGTTAGAGCCGGGAGCAGTATTCAGAGAGGAAGATGCCTACAGAGCAGTGGACCCTGAGGGGGGATACGGCTGGGCCAAGTACATAGCAGAGAAGCAACTGGAGATGATGACGAATCAGGCTGTGGGAGTTGCAAGAATCTTCCATGCGTATGGGGAGAACATCTACATAGCTCCCGATAGAAGCCAGGTCATAGCATCTCTAATCAGAAAGGCAATCAGGTATCCTAGGGAAAGATTTGTTGTATGGGGGGACGGAACTCAGAAAAGATGCTTCGTATTCGTGAGCGACGTGATTGACGCTCTACAGAAGTTAGAAGAACATGTTAAGGAAAAAGGATCGCTAACTGTGAACGTTGGTTCCCAACAGGAAACCTCTGTGAGAGAATT
>JAPKYM010000251.1 GCA_026394315.1 Candidatus Bathyarchaeota archaeon
GGAAGGATTTCGCGAATACAAAGATATGCAAAAGATGCTATTCCTAGCACAGTCAAAGACGGAAGGAGAATCGGATTTGATGAGATCGTGAAAGCGGGGTTGACCTGGAAGGATTATTATCTTGTGGCAATAGTCATGTCCCCTTTCGATGTTCATTTCAATCGTGCTCCTATCTCCGGTCAAGTAGGCTTTCTGCAGAAGATTCCTGGGAGATTTGTTACAATGCGTCAACCGGTATTCGAGTATGTTAACGAACGGGTTACGGTAGTATTTGAGAATGAACTGCTCAATGTTGGAGTGGTCCAGATCGCTGCGCCCATAGCTTCCAGCATCAAATCTTTCGTTAGTGCTGGGCAGCAGGTTCAGATTGGTCAGCGTTACGGTGCTATTCTGCTCGGATCACAGGTTGATTTGATCATACCGGCAAGAGTTGTGAAGAGAGTGTTAGCTGGATTGGGTTCAAGGGTAAAGGCTGGAGAAACGATCATAGCTGAGATCTGGGATGGTCGTGGCAAGACAGGTGGCACAGACTCTCCTTCTTCGGCAGTGACTGAAGGTAGTCTAGATGTGCAGTCCAGAGGGTTCTCGCGCTTCCTAAACTTCTTCTATCTGGGTAGTCTACTGGTGGCTTCGATGTTGCTCAAGCTTTCAATAAGAATGAGAAGGCGCAAATCCTAGCTAGTACTTGCGCAGCTTCCTAGACCTATTGCATAATAGTTCAATTTGCCTGAGTATTCTTCATGGTTGTATAGTCTTCTTCCGTCTATGAGTATGGGTTCGTGCATCCGTATTCTGAAGTCCTCTGGTGTGAGTCTCTTGAACTCTTGCCATTCCGTGATGAGTATGCAGCAGTCTGCGTCCTGGATGCATTTCTGAGCGGAGTCTGCAAAGACAATTTTTTTCCCGAACAGCTTTCTTGTATTCTCCATTGCAGCTGGGTCGTAAGCGGATACGAATGAGCCTTCCTGAAGTAGTCTCTGAATTATTCTTATTGACACTGCTTCGCGTATGTCGTCTGTGTCGGGTTTGAATGCTAGACCGAGGAGAGCTATTCGTTTGCCTTTCAGCTCTCCAAGAGCTTCCTTCGCTTTTCTGACTGACCATATTGGTTGTATTTCGTTTATCCTTATGGCGGCGTCGATGATAGGTAGCTCGATGTTCTGTTCTCTGGCGTATGCGAGGATTGCTTTGAGGTCTTTGGGGAAGCAGCTTCCTCCCCAGCCCAGGCCTGCCTTGAGGAATAGCGGGCCTATTCGGGGGTCGAGTCCAATTGCTTCGGCGATGACTTCGACGTCGGCTTGGGGAGTCTTCTCACACAGGTGGGCTAGGGAGTTTATGAAACTGACTTTGGAGGCTAGAAAAGCGTTGTTCGCGTACTTGATCAGTTCGGCGTTGGCTAGACTGGTTCTGATGAGTCGGGGCATCTCTCGTTCGTACAGTTGGTGGTAAAAGTCCTGGAGGGTGTCTCCTGACCTTCTATCGTTCTCGCCGATTACTACTCGGTCAGGTCTCATCATGTCTTGGACAGCTGAGCCCTCCTTGAGAAATTCGGGGTTCGAGCATAATCCAAAGTCTTTGCCGCACACTTTCCCAGAGGCTTTTTCAAGGATGGGTTTGACGACTTCTAGGCATGTCCCCGGGATGACTGTTGAACGCACAACGACAAGATGGTAGTTCTGTGTCCTATTGAGTGTCCGGCCGATCGATTCGGCTGCTGACCTGACGTACTCGAGGCTTATTGAACCGTCGGGCAAGCTTGGGGTTCCTACGGTTACGAAGGTGATATTTGAGGTTCTTAGTGAGTTTTCAAGATCTGATGTTGCTTTGAATGTTCCTGCTTTGAGAGCTTTGGAGATAAATTCTTCCAGGCGTGGTTCATGGATAGGAGATTTTCCAGCGTTAATGGTTGCTATCTTTTCTTTGTCTAGGTCGACGCCTGTGGTTTTGATTCCTTGCTCTGCTAGACAAGCAGCCATGGTTAGGCCTACGTAGCCTAGGCCTAGGATTGTAATCTCATGCATCCTTCTTTCAACCTATATCATTTATGAAAATATTCTTAAGAGTTAATAAGGAACTTTCTGATAGCCTCGGTGATGCTCCAGACTTTAATTATGCCCTCTTTTCGTATTTTGTCAAAGTGCTTATCATTTGTTATTAGAATGGAGTTTGTCTGTAGACATACGGCTGCGTGTAGTATGTCTGCTTTGTTTGTGGTCCTAAGATATGCTTTGCAGATCTTTCTGTAGTTCTCTGCAACGTTCACTATTGTTGTCTTTGTTAGGAGCCCTGCTACTATCGTCGTAGCTGTCTTGGATTTTAAAAGTTCAGTGTATCGAAGCATTTCCTCTGCGAGGAATTTGTCTCCAACTAGCTTGATTTCTTGGTCTTTGATGATTTTTATAAGTAGTTTGAGGGTTTTCGTTTGTTTCTTTTGGTCTCTTATGGCTGCTATGAATACGTTGTTGTCAAGTAAGAAGGTCTGGGTAGTTGGCTCTGATCTTCTCATGGATCTCTTTCCTGACTGTTTGGACTATGGCGTCTATGTCTTTGCCTGCTAACTCCTCTTCGAGTTTGCGGGCGATCTCATCTACATCGAGCTTCTGTAGTAGAAGTTGGCCATGACTCATTTTAGTGAGAATGAATGTGGTATCTTTCTTGATACCTAGTTCAAGACGTAGGCTCTTTGGTATGACTATTCTGCCTGATCTGTCGGATTTGACTATTTCTGCCATGAATGCCACGACCTTAAAGTTATGGTAAAATGCCATTTATATTCTTTTCAATGAATTAAATGTTCACTTTGTCGAATCAGTCAGCATCTTGCCTTAGTTTGTGCAGCTTGATTTTTTCTCTGTCCAGCAGTCTATCAATGAAGCCTGCATAATACAGACTAGGTGTCTCTTCCTTTACAACTTATCATCTTGTTAAAAACCACGAGATCGTTCGTCTTAGACCTTCGTCGAGTGAGATCTCAGGTTGCCAATGCAACATCTTCTTTGCTTTGGATATGTCAGGGAATCTTCTTCTCGGGTCGTCTTGGGGTAGGGGATGAAATATTATTTTTGAGTTGCTTCCAGTCATTTTCTTGATTTTGTTGGCTAATTCAAGAATTGTGATCTCTTCTGGATTTCCTATGTTAAGGACCTCTCCGCGGGCAGTATCGTTTGTAAGGGAATATAGTATTCCTTTGATTGTGTCTGTGACATAGCAGAAGGATCTTGTCTGGGAACCATCACCATATACTGTTATGTCTTTGTGTTCAGTTGCCTGCATTATGAATCTGGAGACAACACGGCCGTAGAGCCTTTCAGGTCTCAATCTCGGTCCAAAGGTATTAAAAATACGAAC
>JAPKYM010000010.1 GCA_026394315.1 Candidatus Bathyarchaeota archaeon
TGGCATGCCGACAATCGACGGCTAGCGCAAAAATGACGTAAGATAGTTTGTAGCGGATTCGGGTAGCTGGAATCGCATACCGGAGGGCAGGCGCCATGGAATCGAGACTCAGCCGAGCAGACATCATAATCGTCGCCGCCGGGCATAATCCAAGCATAATAGGCCCACAGTGGCTCAAGGAGAATCTCCTGATTGTCGAAGCACCCAGCCACTTTGTTCATACTCCGGACTTCTCCGTTTTCGAGTCAGACTCCTTCTCACTGATTGTTGATCACCAGCGTTTGCAGATTGTAGCCAAGAAGCAAACTGAATCATCGATAGGATCTCTGGCAACTGTTGTTGGTAGGTATGTGGGTCTTCTGAAGCATGTTCCGTACAAGGCGCTGGGATTGAACCTTGTGTGGAGCATTGAGACTAATGGCGACACCAAACTCCCGGATGTAACCCTGAAGCTCAACAATAGTGATCCCACTCTAGCTTTCACTGGGCACAAGGTCACCTTTGGTGGGATCATCTATGCACAGAAGGAGTCATACGTACTTAAGCTCACTATCGAACGTCAAGGTGAAAAATGCCTTGTACACAACTTCAACTATCACCACGAACTCGCATCCGTGTCCATTGACAATATCGTAGGGTTAGTGCATTCCTTTGTAGCGCGTTTCAAAGATTCGGCTGCTATCATCAATGCCCTCTACCCAAACAAGGATGGCAAGCAATTGTCAGGAGTATACATATGAACACCCAAAGTCTAGACTTCAAAACAAGAGTCCCGAACGAAGGAAAAGGCAAACGCCCAGAGTGCCAATGGGATGCTTGGGGGACTTCTGCCGATGTGCTGCATTTCAACATCGGAACCAACTTGGTCATGGCCTACCATGACTTCTATGAGTTTCACGATAGGGTAGTCCAGCACTACTGTCTGTCAGAGGAACCGTCACATTGGGTTCATATCGATGTTACTGGAGAAGAAGCACACTCAGATATTGTCTTCTGTGCCTCCAGTATGCCTGACGATCAAATCTCAGGTTTCATCGCTGTCGGTTCCAACTACCAGAAGATGTACGGAACCATAATGGCATCGACGGCGATTGAACTGGGACAGACTTTCTCGGCTTACCCCACAACAGAAATAGCCACACTTGAGGGCCTCTATGGTCTGAGGGATAGATTGGAGGTCATGGAATTCGTGGCCAGTAACCTTTTCCTGCTTCCTCTACTACAGCAGATACCTGAACAGACCAGGAAGTACTTTGGCGAACCCACGCAGCTCTCTCTGGAAGTCATTATTGACCATGAGGAGAAAAACGATAAGGAATTGGTGGCTTTCATTTGTACCAGCCTTTCACCTGATGATGCTTTTGTGAGACTACGATCATTTGATCGTGATTGGTGGCTGGCCAGACTGGCGGATACCCGAGGGAAGCTATCAGTCCACGTGGAACTTCAATGAGCTTCGACTGGTCACAGTATCTAAGACTGGCCGAGGAACTTGCCGGGCAAGGGACAGCACCGTCATCTCCGGAAGCCAAGTTACGTTCTTCAGTCAGCAGGTCATACTATGCGGCCTACTGCACAGCGCGGAACCATCTACGCGATGTTGATGGGCTTACGATCCCAAGAGATGACGCTCACAGATTCGTCTGGGAAACCTTTGCGAACAGTGCAGATACCTCACGCAAAC
>JAPKYM010000047.1 GCA_026394315.1 Candidatus Bathyarchaeota archaeon
AGTGTAAACGAGTTTCTTCCAAGCTCACAAAGATTCCTTTTTGTCCACACTTCGTGATCCCATGGTGAAGGAATTGAGCGCAGAAAATAGTCTTCCCAGTACCGGGCGGACCGGTAATGAGGATGGAGCGTCCCCGTGGGATACCCCCCTCTATTATTTCATCGAAACCGGCAATCCCTGTCGGTTCTCTCTCGACTACGTATTGTGTATCATTCATGATAGCCACTAGCGCGCGCTGAGAGAGGATTATGATCCGAGAAGAATTAAATCCAAGGCTATATTATTTTGTCCTTAATGCTCTGGATTTGTTGAATGAGCATGTTCCTGCGCGCAGGGGATCACAGTTTTATTTTGGTGGTCGAACAAGGTAGACTCTACAACGTCTCAGAGAATCTGACCCATGTTGGGGGCATCATTGAATCAAGATCGTTCTTGTTGTTCGCAGCTTGCTGGGAGGAATTCTGTCTGAAGGATCCACTGATGCTGCAAGGGAGTGGTTTGTTAGACGATTCTGCGGAATGGCTTGAGTCTGCTTTGCTGTCAGAGTTAGACCTGTCCGCGGGCACTGACGATGCTAGTATAGAGATCCCCGAGAAAATGACAGGGGCGTCATTTCTTGATCTTCAAAGGGTTCTAGCGATAGGCGCACATCCGGATGACATCGAAATGGGCTGTGGAGGAACTATCGCAAAGTTGTTGCGTTCAAACGCAACAATTAAGTTCCTCACGTTGTCTGGAGGGGAGGGCGGGGCATTCCCTGATAAGAGAACTCAAGAGGCACGTCAAGCGGCCCAGATTCTCGGACTGAGTTTGAACAACGTGGAGATCCTAAACTTCAGGGACGCGGGGTTTACGAGAAGTCATGTGGAGATATTCAACGCAATAGAATATGTCGCAAAAGCCTTCAAGCCTACAATGGTCTTCACACATCCTATTCTAGAAGGCGACCATATGGATCATCGTACGACAGGAAGCATGACACTGATTGCAGTCAGAAATCTACCATGTAGCATTCTCTTCTACGAACCCATGATTGCCGCAGGTCGAGGGTTCAACCCGGACGTTTTCTTCGACATCACAGATTCCCTGGAACTCAAGATTTCTGCGGTGAAAGCCCACATTAGCCAGAAACTTTCGATCGATCTGATAGAAGCAAAGGCCAAAGTGAGAGGCGATCAAATGTATAGACGGGGAGAGAGAATGGCTGAAGCGTTCAAAGTGTACAAGCTGATATTATGAAGTCGAAATCATGAGGATCCTCATCACAGGAATTGGAGGACCAGCAGGGATTGCAACCGCAAAATCTCTTCATCGTCGTCACTTCATCATAGGAGCTGACATGGATTCCACGGTGGACAAGAGCTTAGTACGCAAGTTCTGCGCGGTGCCTCCTGGACACGATAATGACCTCATACCGTCGATCCTGAATATCTGCAGAAATGAAAAGATCGAAATGATGATCCCCACCGTAGATGAAGAACTCCTCAGCATATCCGCCAATATAGACATATTCAATAGAAATGGGATAGTCGTTTTCTCTTCTGATCTGGATACTGTGAAGATATGTCAGGACAAGTATCTCACGTTCAAGGAATTCAACTCAAAAGGCATTCCGGTCCCAACCAGCTGGCTGCCATCAGAGCTTTACAAGTCGAGATTGATCTACCCAGTATTGGTCAAGCCTAGGGTTGGCCGCGGGGGGCGAGGAATAACTGTAGCCCATTCAGACCGTGAATTAAAGCAGATACAGATGGATGATAGTTACATTGTTCAGGAGTTTGCTTCCGGTCAAGAATATGACACAATTGCGTTCGTTCACA
>JAPKYM010000080.1 GCA_026394315.1 Candidatus Bathyarchaeota archaeon
TTTTGAAGGGATTGTCATTGGACTAACAGTCGACCACTTGTGTCTCGCTATCATTGACTCCGAGGGGAAAGGGAAAGCTTTACCGGTAAGAGAAGCTTAGCTGTCTTCATTCACTTGATGATCTGGCCGCCTTCTCTCCAGGCCCGCTCTGTGATGTTCAAAACAAGAATGTTGTGCGTTCACGCGAACATTGGGTCCTTGCATTGCCTCTTGCCGTTGTTCTTCTTCTCCGCGACCCACTTCGCTATCTGCTCCCCAAGCTCCTTCACCTGTTCTTGAGAGATCTCTCCTTTCTCATCTGTCGTGACGTTGATCTTGATGGAAGGCGCTACGCTCGACTCCTCTGCTGCGCTCCAGTTCTCGAGTTCAATCAGCAGCTGCTCCACTGCAAACCTACCAAGGGCCCTCCTGACGAGCATGACCATGTCCGTCATACCACCACCGTAGGACGCGATCGCTATCTGCTCCTTTGTCGATCTCCGGATGTTTTCGCAGTTTGCTGTGACGAATCGAGCGACGCTTTCCTTCACTGCTGTGCTGATTTCATCCCCATGCTCGTCCAGGAACTCCTGTCCGCGGCTGCAGCCTTTGTTCACACTGTTCTTCCTTGATTTCCGCACCTTGCCAATCCTCTGCTTCCCCTTCATGATTCATTCTCCTTGGCGAGCGCTGTGGCTCACAAGACATAATGACTAGATCGTGCGAGATGCTAGCATTTTACTGAGAAGGTATGATGGTCATCGAGACGGTGTGCTCTGGAACTGGCTTCTGAGGGAGAATGGGAGGACATTGTTCGCTCTCGGAAGAATAGACGCACATAGAATGCCAGTCTATGAACCATGCGAATAGATATGGATTTCCTGACAAATCCAATCCCAGCACCAATCAACTGCAGTGCGTTAATGGTATTATCATGAGTAAACAATACTCCCTCTCGATATACTTGCCTAGGAGGTGTTGACACGCCTATTTCGGCTTTCAAGAATGCCACAAAAGAAAGGATTCGCCAGCATTTGACGCAGTTAGTGAATCAGAAGTACTCATTCAAACAGCTTCTGCTTCAAGAAGACATGTTCTGGACATACGTAAGCTCAAGAAGGTATTGGGGATCGTTCAGGAAGGCACTGAACGATGTCGGAGTCGATTTGCGCAAAGAGGAGTTGATTCATGAGTACGATCAAGAGGTAGATTGGTGGGAATTCAAGGACCTCTACGTGCAGCAGGAATGGTTGCCTGTCACTCTTCGCTGTTTGAGACGGGGACGAGTAGATGTGAGTCCAAAAGGGTTGAAACTGTCTCCGTATTTCGATCTTTACACAGACGCAGTGAACTATTTTGGAAACTATGAGACCGCACTGGAAATCGCCGGCATTCCACCTGAAGCAGTGTCAAAGGATAGTGTGGGTTACCCTAAGAACAAGAAGGTTTTCGAGAAAGTGATTCAAATATACCTTCTTGAGGACATCGGCGAGAAGTGCAGGCTTTTGAAGAAACGGGATTTGGACACCCCTGTAAGAGAGATGCCCTATACTCTGCCGGAGAACGAAAACCGGATAGTCATTGTAGACGGGTCGAATGTCGGTTGGCGAAACGGAACTCCTTCTCTGGATAACTTGAAATTAGTGGAGGAGCGGCTAATTTCAATGGGCTTCCAACATACCAACGTTGTTTTCATCTTCGACGCCTCATTCAGATACAAAGTAGGCGAGGACGTTTTCGATAAGGCTCTCTCGAAGGATTCAAGATACT
>JAPKYM010000082.1 GCA_026394315.1 Candidatus Bathyarchaeota archaeon
TTGAAGAAGTATTTGCCTGCACATGTTGGAGATTTCATTCTCATGATCTTGATTCTGTAGCAGCCCTGAAAGTCTCCTGTTCTCATCTGTCGGTCAAGCCAAGGGTCCATGTTGGGCGGATACAGAAATCCTGAACTACCCTTGTAGGCGGCATCATCAAGGTATTTGTTGTTGAAGTTGGGGTTAAGCTGTGTTAGGTCACCTGCACGGTCAAGTGGAAAGTCTACTGGTGTTGCTGTTATCCGGATAAACCACCAGTTCGGTGTGACCGGATGGCGTGGACTGAATTTTCCAGTCTGAATAAAGTTGTGATCATTTGTTATTGTGGTTTCAATGTTTGAGGTTTCGCCACCCCCCATGTTAGTTGTCAGAACATCCCAAGTACCTGCCTCCCAATCCACTGGCGGAGAAAATTCAGGCGGGATAGCAACGTAGATGTATTTACTGGACTCAGGGAATCCCGGCGGTTTGGCCATTTCGGTTGTTTCTCTTCTCCATGAGATGTTGATTGGACCACTTTGACCATCTCCCAAGTCATCTGATATGCAGAGGTAGAGGAACAGGTCACCCACTGACTCGGTGATTACGCCCCCATCAGGAGAGTAGTAGTTTAATTGATCACTCGGCGGAACATACAGGCTTCCAGGCTGAACAAATGCTATGTGGCCGGGGTGATGTCCTTCCACAGCAGGAGGTTGATGAAATCGGGCATTACCGTTTGTAGTCGGCAGCCCTCCTGCATTGGACTCTCCAATACTTGTTGGCAGCTGGTCACCCAACGTATAGTGGGCTGAAACCTGAGCGACGCTAGTCAGCATCGATAATATGTAGACAGCTACGCAAAGCGTCGCCAGCGTTCGCCTATTCAATCAGCTCTTCTCCAAAGGGCTCAGTAGTCTAATGAACTTGATTAGCATAATACTTGCCAATCATAATTGTTTCGGTTAATAATCATAGTGCACCTTGAAAGTCTGAACAATGATGTGTTCGGTCAATGACAGAAAATGACAGGCTTAGGTTCTGGACCAGCTTTCATTCCTCTCAACGAGTGGCTCCTGCCCTTGCTCTCTAGAGCCGTGTTTGGAGCGGTTTCACTGGGCGCGATAACGTTTGCACGTGAAACACTTCTTTGTTTGACAGTCTACGCGCGCACGCTGCCAAAAAGAGATTCATCTGGAAAGATCTGAATCCCAGAACTTGTGATTTTGTACGGCCTAGGTTGCCTATCATGCGGAGACCCTCTAATCTTCTCCACCTGAATGCTTGAGGCAATAGCCCGGCCGACTTGAAAGGATTGAAGTAAGATTACGCCACTAGCGAGGTACTCCTCAAGTTGTACAGCACGTTCAATTGTGCCTCCAGTTCTCATTTCAGTTGTTACTATGCAAGTTCCACCTGTTCCGTTCAGGGCTGCAAACAGTTGCAGTACTGCATCCCTTCTCTGGACCACGTCGGGGTACCTGATCGTGAGTGCAGTAATCGGATCGATGACTATGCGTTTTGCCTTAACAGATCTTGCAGCCCACACAATGCTTTCTATCGTATCTTTCAAGTACGA
>JAPKYM010000115.1 GCA_026394315.1 Candidatus Bathyarchaeota archaeon
GCCCACACCTGTCTGGAGGTCTGTCGCATTAACAGTAACCTCAACAGGTTGCCCAGAACCGGGATTTGTTGGATTCGATTGCCGGTTCAACATCTTCGGTGGATCCTCATCCATAGGGAGTTGCGTGCTAAGCTGTTGAAATTCTTCAACGGCTTGGTGGATAGTTGATAGGCTTTTCCTGAGATCTTCTTGGTTCCCAGATTCGAAATAGTGTCTGAGTTCTTCCGTGCTGTCAACCGTAAGCCCGATTATTTGAAGAAATGTCTCATGATACTTTTCCCATCTAGCCGGAGGCTTCAGAGTCTCGGCTTTGCCCTTGATCTCCTGATATTTTGGACCCAGCAACTTCATCCTTGAGACTGCCTCCTCAGGAGATATCAGCCCTTCAGTGTAGTTGATGTGAATCGCCCTTACCTGAGCATTTAGTAAGTCTGTAGATAGTACGATCGAGTCAACTTGAGTTTTGTAGTCACTCCAAGGTGACGCGAGAACCGGCGCGACCTGAAGGAATACGATTATCAGCATTGTGCAGACTGCAGGCAATCGTCTAGTCATCAAGGTCTCCACCATTTCTAGCCTGAAATGCCGCATAACTCGGCCGTAGAATAAGGGTTCCCACCTAGAAAAACCTACTAGAGCCGCTTTGGGCTAGCTGTGCACAATGTCCCAACCCAGCTTAAAGCCTCAATGACTCCTTGACCCCGTTCATTCAACCGATAATGCCACCTAAAGAAATCCTACCACCGGTCGTCTACAAGTCAGAGAACGATCTGAAAGACAACACTATGATCATTGCCCTTGACCCCGCCCAACGTGGTAAGACTACGCTGGCAAAACTGATATTAGCTTAGAATGGACAAAGATAGCTGCCAGCGAGCGCGGCTGTGTGCTAATGGCTATCTAGTCAACCTCTATTGGTGAACAAGAGAATGGTTGTTGGTTCGGTCTCAATAAAGAAGATACTTGTTCCAACAAGTGGGCTGGCCCAGTCAGTCAAGGCTTGCCAGTACGCAGCTGGATTGGCGAAGATAACAGGGGCAGAGATAATGGGCATACATGTCGTAGGAAGCCAAGTATCTAGAATATTTGAGGAGAGAAGACACCTTGGATCGCGCGCGCGCGCTACAGAAGGTCAAGACGCCGCTAGCTTCGTGGAACTGAAAATAAGACCTGATCTAAGTCAATGTTGCAGCAATAACTGGTAATGACTTGAGAGGGAGCTGGCCTCAATTGACAGAGATAGCAATAATAGCTAACAAGCATCTTGCGGCGGGATTTAGACTTGCAGGTGTCGAAGCTTTTCCCATTGAGAACGCAGAAGAGGCGAGAACTCTCCTTTCTAGGATCGTCTCTGAGGGAAGATATGACGTGGTTATCCTCACAGAGAGGCTTTCAAGAGAACTTCACAAAGAAAAGGCGAAAATCATCGCCTTGGGTAAAGGAAGACCAGTTTTCGCTGTAATCCCGGACTTCCAAGGGCCCACAGGGCAACGAACCCGGGAGCTACGCGATCTGATAAGTGAATCTGTTGGGGCCGAATTGAAGTTTGAGGGTTAGAATTTGTCCACAGAAATAGAAGAACTAGCAAAACTCGTCGAGGAAGAGAAGATCGCTGAGGATAAGATCAAACAAGCACGCAACAACGCAGAAGAAACAGTGAAGAGAGCAAGAGAAGAAGCAGACAAAATAATGCTTGAAGCTCAAGACTCTTTATCATCGAAAGAACCCCGAGCACAAAGACGTAGAGAGTTTGAGGACGAGAAACTAAAGATCGAGCAAGAGCACCAACATAAGATTAGTTCTCTAAAGGAAACGGGTGAGAAGAACTTCGATCGAGCAGTTAAGATGATCGTTGAAAACATTATGAGGGTGGAATCCTGAGCATCCTTCAGATAAAGTCATATATTGAGAAAGAAGCAGAGTCAGAGGTCCAAGACATACTCAAAAAGGCTCAGAGTGACGCCAGCGCGATAGTCGAAGACGCGAAGAAGAAAGCGAATGCGCTTCTTAAAGAACACGCGCAGAAGCAGGCCACGGAGAACGTTGCCCGTGAGAGGTCTGAACTTGCCGTCCTACGTATGAATCATAAGGCAGAGTTGACCAAGGTGAAGGTGGAATGGCTCGATCGTGCCTTTGAAGAAGCTCGGAAGAGACTCCACATGCTGGCAGGAGAAGCAGACGCGCCTACCTACAAGGAATTTCTCACAAGGCTGGTTGAGGAGGGTGCGGTCAAGATCAAAGGTTCCAAGTTTACGGTTCAATCGAACAATCTGGGGAGCGAACTGCTCAGAAAGAATCTGAAGGCAATAACAAAGAAGATCTCCGAAGAAAAAGGGGAAGAGATAGAGCTGCAACTTGAATCCATCCCAGACTTTCCACCAGGTGTCATGATCCAGTCCTCTGACAAACGTCTGTACTACAATAACACTCTGGATGCGCGACTCTCAGGAGCAAAACAGAGGCTTGGCGGAGAACTTTACAGTCGACTCTTCAGAGAAGGTGGAT
>JAPKYM010000291.1 GCA_026394315.1 Candidatus Bathyarchaeota archaeon
TGAGCCGCTAGCCACCATATACAAACCTCAAGTGCGGATCCTGTCCAGAATACTGGGTTTCCCTGAAGAGACCTCTGAGAGGCAACCTTTCCCC
Source organism: Candidatus Bathyarchaeota archaeon (assembly GCA_026394315.1). Taxonomy (GTDB): domain Archaea; phylum Thermoproteota; class Bathyarchaeia; order 40CM-2-53-6; family RBG-13-38-9; genus JAPKYM01. The sequence goes on from JAPKYM010000291.1 coordinate 95, forward strand.
GGCCCCGGGCTAATGGTGAGGTGTGTTGCAGCCGTATCCAAAGCCAGGCTGAAGTCGCTCAAGATAGCGACCGACATCGTTGAAAAGGGCTTAAAGGATTTGGGGGCCCAGCAGTACTTTGCGGTTGTGATCGACAATGATCCGAGCGGTGGGTCTGAGGCAGAGGATCTCAAGGCCGTATCTGATATGCTGGGTCAGAACGAGACGACCAAGATCAAGACATTGCCCAATCTTGCGACAGGAATAAGTGGAGGCCGGAGAACCTACGGTAAAATTGCCGCAATTCAAGTGCCGCCGATCTCAAAGAGTCAAGTAGAGAAAATGTTCGTGAAATCTCATTCGATATGCAAAGACGTACTTGCAGCCAATCCGGCATATTCTCGTTTGCTTTTCGAGATCAAACGACTACCCAGATCTAGGTCATATGCCGCAGTGATCCGAGCCATCAAGACGGTAGACTTCATGACTGCCGAAGCGCCAGTGATCCCCTGGAAGGTCTTGGACAGGGTATCTTCAAAGATACTTGTGGAGTGTAGAAACGTCTCCTCCGTGTACTACGATCTGACTCCCAAGCCGCCTGCAACCATCGAATTTGAATAGCGAATCAGAAACAGACCCGATAGATATTCTTAATTGGCAGCCTAGATCTCTCATCGAGTAACATCTAAGGTAACTGGACTCCCAGACTAGTTCGGAGGCACATCGATTGAGTGTTGTCCCAAGGAGAATTATCTTAAAACCAACCTCTCCCACATCACTAATCTCTATTGTGATCTTACTGGCATCAACAGTGCTGATTGAGATCTACTTCACCGATTACCTGAAGGTCAGAGGATTAGAATTCAAGTCTTACCAGTTTGCTGCCCTTCCAGCAATTCCTTATCTATACTTGCCCATCATCGGTTTCGTTGCCGTGATGTTGTCTTCTTGGATGTACTTGGCTAGAGCGAGGTTAGTTGTGCAAGCAAAGCCTGGTGTCCAGCTAAATTCGACTATTCTGCCCGCCAGAACATTCGAAGCAACATTTGTCTTAATGACTATTCAAGTTGCTGCGCTCTTCATACCTTATGTCCTTGGATCAAACTGGATGCTCAACGAATTATCCAGTGTCACGACAATTATTCTTGGACTCAGGGGTTTGTATCTATGGTTCTACGGAACAATCGCGCCAATGATGGGGCTGGACCCAATATGGAAATACTTCGCTTCGAACGCTGTATCGTACACCATAATAGTGGCTGCAACTTTGATCATGGGACGAAAACCCAAGAGGCAGATTGCGAAGCGGTAGACTGGCCTTCAAGAAACCATAGATTAGCCTGAAGATCGGACGAAACAGCCAGCCTATTGCCAGCGTCAGACCACGATTGTGCCTGAGGTCGGTCCGAGTTTTGAATTTTGAGAGATGAAAAGCTAGAGTTTCTGACGCGCGCACGAGATTATGTTCGACGGGAGCGTGAAAGTTAACGGGAAAGACATTTATCATATGTGAAAAGCCGGATGCCGCAAGAAGGCTTGCAGAAGCGCTGGCTGAGACTCAACCGTTTTCCCACAGAAAGTATGGACTCACTTATCACGAAGTAATTCAGAAAGATGGTTCGTTGTTAATCTGTCCCGCGCTCGGGCACCTATACGCCGTAGGTTCAAAGGATCCTTCAAGGAGAATGTACCCAGTCTGGGACTTCACCTGGAAACCGAAATACGACCTTGAGAAACGTTGCGCATCACAGCGGGAATGGTTGCGCGCAATCCAAGAACTAGCTAAAGACGCTGACCGGTTCATCAATGCGTGCGACTACGATATCGAAGGCTCTCTCATAGGGTACATGATTCTGAAGAACGCTTGTGACGGAGCTGACCGCAAAGCTGCAAGAATGAGGTACAGTACGCTGACGCGAAGCGATCTGAAAGATGCTTATCTGAATCTTATCCCTGAGTTAGACTATCAGCTCATTCATGCCGGAATGTGCAGACATGAGGTAGATTGGCTGTACGGGATTAACCTCTCTAGAGCTTTGACAGAATCCGTTAGAGAGTGCAGCAACAGATACGTGACACTCAGTACGGGAAGGGTCCAAAGCCCAACCCTTAGATTCATTGTTGAGAGAGAAGTGGAGATTCACAACCACGTATCAAAACCCTACTGGACCATAGACGCAGAGGTCGAGATGAACGGAGTGCTGATCCAAGCCGAATACGCAAAAAGGAGATTCGAGGGCAAACCAGAAGCTGAAAGCGTCGTGAAAGAAGTTGTAGACAAATCTGGATACATAACTGAGATCCAGCAGAAGCAAGTAAGAACCATGGCCCCCCACCCCTTCGACCTGACCACGATGCAATCTGAAGCCTACAAGAACTTCCACTTCGGCCCAAGCCAGACACTCAGAGTCCTTGAGAAGCTGTATCTCAAAGCCA
>JAPKYM010000159.1 GCA_026394315.1 Candidatus Bathyarchaeota archaeon
AGAAGATATGGAAAAGAAAAAGGAAACCACATTGGCGAGATTCTTGGCATCATTTCAGGGTGGGGCTTCTTCACGTTTTGGATCGGGATCTGGATCTCCCCTCAACCCAGATTTACCATTTCTGTTTTCCAAGATTTTCTGGTCATGATTCTGGTGAATAACTTCGTGATTCCCTTGTTTAATCTCGCAGCTTGTTTGCTCCTCATCCTACCTGGTTCTTGGCTCGCAATAAATGGCGTAAAAGAGACAACTCTAAAGGTGGCAGAGACACACAGGCCGAAGACAGTTGTCACGACAGGAGTCTACTCTATAGTGAGGCATCCACAGTATCTGGGCGGACTACTAGCTCACTTGGGAATTTCCATCCTGTTATCCGCATTCTACTCTCTACTTCTGACCCCCATTATGATTGCACTCGTCTATCTTATTTCAAGAAAAGAGGAGAAAGAGATTCTCAGGGAATTTGGCAAGGAGTACAAAGACTATAGAGATAAAGTGCCAATGCTAATACCAAAACTCAAGAGCTAGCGTTCGAGTGCGCGCGTGGTTGATTCAGAAAAAGGGGGATTCGCAGGAGATACTGAGATAGGAACAGCATCGCCATTTGAACCCCATGTGCAAACCCCATCCCCGCACCACATGTTGGTTTTGGAGGGGGTGTGTCAGTGGCCTCATGTTCACGTTTTCGGAGGGCCGTGTCTTCGTTGAAGCCACAGAAGTGCTCAAACCTTGTCTCAGCCCGAGCGCAGGCATCGTACGTTCTGATCACGCACGTTACTATCGAGACAGCGGTTTCTGGAGGGTTTTCTAGGTACGCTTGCGGCTAGAAGCTGCTGCCTTTCTGTCTGCGAGCACTCGCAATCCACGCCGTCTTTTCCTCTCAGCCATCTTGCTGATCTTTTCGATGATTCCTTTTACCTCAGTCTCTTCAATGTAACCTTGACTGATGGCTTGACTTATCAGTTTTTGAGCAGCACCGTTCCGCACGATAACCGTTGTATAGCCCTCAGGAGAGCCTATTCCCCCAACTGAAATATCAGCAACGTTGTTGGAGAAATCTGTGCATGCTAAACACTCGGAGCGAACAATCGGACCTAAGTCATCCAGATCGATGTGGCTGACTCTACCGTCTTTCAGCTTGACTGTAAAATCATCTTTCAGGTTGATTCTTTCAATCTGATCCAAGCCCGCTCCGATTTTGCCTGCAAGGTATTTCCTTCCGTCATCATGCATTAGGAAATTTTCGAAACAAAAGAGACCTATCACAAACCGCACAATGTGGCTTGGTACAATGTGCAACATCTGCATCTTCCGAATCGTTAGCGTTTGGCAGGGAGTGCCAACCACAGCTAGTTTCGATTGATCAAGCAGATTCTGCTCTTTGAGCGCGCTCAAGATCGGAGCATAGGTTGTCAAGTTGCCGAGATCGCGAATACTCTTGGATTGCGCTAGGCTAGATCCTGCACATTTGAGCAGGTGCTCCATCGTTGTCGCAATCATAGGTTCATTGTTCCACAACGTTGTCTTTCTGGAGAGCACTGCGCCGTCGATCTTTTTCGTATCCAACATGAACTTTAGAAGACTGGTGACGAAACCGCCATCGCAAGCGACTTCTGCAATTCCCTTGTTGGTTGTACGAAGGCTTCTAACAGAGACAAAGGAACCGACTGGTCCCTTAGATCTGAATCTGGTTTCGATTGTTTTATCCAAATCCGCAGTTCGTGGACAGATCAGGTAGCATATTCCGTCTTCGAGAC
>JAPKYM010000051.1 GCA_026394315.1 Candidatus Bathyarchaeota archaeon
GATCCTCACATCATCACGAGTTTCAACGTAAATCGCTCCCTTAGAGAACTTGTCAAGGGACTAGTTCAGCTCAACCAGAAGAATGAGGTCATTCGCAAATACCTGACTACTCGACGTCAGGTTGAAAAAGCAGCAAACTTGGCATACGATTTGCTTTGGAAACGTTTCGTTGATTCTACTGGGTATCAACCTTCCAGGTGATGAGGACTTCTAGAGGACAGTTAGGGAGACCCCTTTCATCCATTGTCCCATAAGCTAGTTTACCTTATATTTACTGGTAAACTGGTGCGCGAATCCCACTCCCCGCACCATTTTACTTTCAACGACACAGCATTTCCTTTCACACTTGAAGCGCGCGTGTGAGATTCCTCGCTTAGATTCCTTCTTGACACTCTAGCTACCAGCAGTCCCGTAGAACTGACCGTGGAATACCATTGTTGCGGTCCTCGCAATGACTTTGCAGGCGATGTGGATTAATTGTCAAACGCTTTTGTGACATCTATGCTATTTCATTAACTCCAATGTAAACATATTGATAGCTATTTAGAACTGAAATATCATATGTATCGAAAAAAATCCATTATCATCATAATTATGATATATATTGTCCCCACTCAATTATGTACCAGAAAGGCCAGCTCAATTGCGCTTCGAATAGATAAACAACGATTGGAGATTCGATTTTTGAAGAAGATCTATGCGGTAGAAGATCACTGTATTGGCTGCCGACTGTGTGAGGTTCACTGTGTTACTCAACACTCCAAATCTAGGGAATTGGTGAGAGCTCACAGGAAGGAAGTCATTACTCCTAGTCGGGTGAGAGTCTCTGAACATGGACCAATATCATTTGCCGTACAATGCCGTCACTGCAGTGAGCCTGCATGTGTCTACTCGTGTCTATCTGGTGCGATGAGCAAGGATCCAATCTCCGGACTCGTAATACACGATAGGGAGAGATGCATAGGCTGCTGGACATGTGTAATGGTATGTCCCGTAGGAGCCGTAATCCCTGACATAACGACAAGCAAGGTTGTTGCCAAATGCGATCTCTGCGCTGACATAGAAATGCCTGCATGTGTCCAGAACTGTCCTAACAGGGCACTTCTATTTCAGGAGGTGCCGCCTTGAACTTCAAGTACGTTATTATCGGAGGTTCAGCGGGTGGAATCGGAGCAATCGAATCCATTCGAGATATTGACAAGGCTGGAAGTATAGCCGTCATATCCGACGAAACCATACCTCAATACTCCAAGCCCATGATCTCTGAGTATATAGGTGAAGGAGCAAAGCTTGAGGAGATTATCTTCCGACCACTCAGGTTCTGGGAAGAACACTCAGTTAACATTTTCTCAGACAAGAAAGTGGCCAAGGTAGATGTCTCAGCCAAGACAGTTATGCTGGAAAACGGTGAGAGCATAGGTTTCGAGAAGCTTCTCATCGCTACCGGTGGAAAACCGATTATCCCGAAGATAGATGGCGCAGAAAGAAAGGGAGTATTCACATTTGTGAACCTAGCCGATGCCAAGCTACTTCTTGGGAGACTGCAGAATGTCAAAGAGGCTGTCGTCGTGGGTGGAGGACTGATAGGTGTCAGCCTTGCAGAAGCCTTGCTAAAGCTTCGAAAGAAAGTCACTATTGTTGAGTTGAAGGATAGAATCCTTAACCTGATCTTGGACATGGAAGGAGCTAGTATGGTCGCGGACGCCGTAGAACATGCTGGTGTCAAGATCATTACAGGTCGTTCGGTCACGAGAATTGCGGGCAGAATTCTCTCCGAAAAGCAAGTGGGGGGCGTGGTTCTTGACGATGGCACCAAGATGTCTTGCGACATAGTGGTCCTGACTATTGGTGTGACGCCTAGGATTGAGGTGATTGACCCTAGACAGATTAAGGTCAACCGTGTGGTTGTCGTTGATCGATTTATGGCCACATCTGCACAGGACATTTATGCGTGTGGAGACGTGGCTGAGACATTTGACTTCGTTAACAATGATTTCAGACTACTTCCACTCTGGCCGCTGGCATATGTTGGCGGCCGGATTGCGGGATCTAATATGGCTGGAGACAAGGTCGGGTATCCCGGCGGAACCCAAATGTGTTCACTAAACTACTTTGGAATTCCCGTGATCTCGATTGGAGTGGTTAACCCGCCTAAAGAAAGTGGATATGAAGTTCTTGCGAAACTCAATCCGGAAAGCAGAACGTACAGAAAGATCATCCTGCAGAATGATGTCATTGTGGGAATGATTCTGGTAGGCGGGATCGTAAACGCGGGAGTCATCTTGGACCTCATGAAAAATAGGATCCCTATTGGAGAGTTCAAGGAGAATTTGCTTTCTGAGGAGTTTGGACTGATTCACCTGGCAGAGCCTCTGAGGCTAGAGATGCTTAGGAGGAACTAGGATGAGCATTTGGCAACTAAACAATCCCCACAAGGATCCTAAAGTCATAGACTCCTGCAGTCTGTTTGGAATGATGGATCTGTCGGGACGGCGATTCAACTCCAAGGATCCTGTCAGAGCTATCGCCAACATGCACGAACGCGGAAACGGCTTGGGAGGGGGATTCGCAGTATATGGGCTGTATCCTGAATTCGAAGATGATTATGCGCTTCACATAATGTATCTAGATATGGATACGAAGAAGACCGTTGAGACCCAGCTTGAGAAGTGGTTTGACATCATTAAGAGTGAAGAAGTCCCGTCAAGAGAGGCAAACGTAAGTGATCCCCCAATAGTCTGGAGGTACTTTGGACAGCCCAAGCGTGGGCAACACCCACAGAGCCCAGATGACTATGTTGTAGAGAGGATCATGCGGATCAACACGGAGACAGGAAGAGCATACGTCTTCTCAAGCGGGAAGAACATGGCAGTCTTCAAGGGTGTGGGGTACCCTGAGGACATCGCAGACTTCTTCATGCTTGAGGAATACCAAGGTTATCTCTGGACATGTCACGGTAGGTTCCCCACAAACACCCCAGGATGGTGGGGCGGCGCTCACCCATTCAACATACTGGACTGGACAGTAGTCCATAATGGCGAGATCTCGTCCTATGACGCTAACAGAAGATACCTTGAGATGCTTGGCTACAACTGCACGATGCAAACAGATACTGAGGTGTTCGCCTATGCCTTTGACCTGCTCATGAGAAAGCAGCACCTCCCAGTTGAGGTTGTGGCGAACATACTCGCTCCGCGTCTATGGAGTGAGATAGAGAAGATGAATGAAGAACAACGCGCACTTCATACAGCACTGCGACAGACCTATGGTAGTCTTCTGATGAACGGACCGTTCTCGATAGTGGTCGCAGAGAGCGGTATGATGATCGGGCTAACAGATAGAATCAAGCTTAGACCCTTGGTTGCCGGAACGAAAGGAAACACCCTCTATCTCTCATCCGAGGAAGCAGCCATCAGAGTAGTATCACCAAACCTAGACAGATGTTGGGCACCGAGAGGCGGGGAGCCGGTGATTGGAAGGATCGGCAAAGCCAAAACTGAAGGAACCCTTCTCCAGGAGGCCACTGTATGCTGAAAAGCTATCTCTATCCAGAATACTACGTCGAACGAGACCAGAACAAGTGTATACGCTGCAAAGTCTGTCTCAGACAGTGCACATACGAGACGCACCGCTATGATCCTGAAGATGATGTGATGCTAAGTGACCATGAAAAATGTGTCAACTGTCAGAGATGCGTTGTCTTCTGCCCGACAAGAACACTCACGATAAGAAAG
>JAPKYM010000334.1 GCA_026394315.1 Candidatus Bathyarchaeota archaeon
TCAACATGATCTGCTCCGGCTTTCTTTAGAGCCTCCAAGCGGCGGAGCCCAGCCACCAACCTCATACCATCAGTTACTACAATGGGGCTGACCCAGCCGAACGTCTTGATCAGCATGCTCAGCCGGTCTGTATCACCGATATCGTGTCTGAGCCTTTCATTTGGAACCTTTATCTCGGATATCCTGACCTTGACGATTCTTGAGTTCAGAATTCGATTGCCTTTACCGTCTTCTCCTGCCAAATTGTATCGAAAATTCTGTCAGGATCCCTTTTAAGGAGGGGAGAATCAAAAGAGCCATCCTCAAAAATTAGAACGAAGATCAAAATACTGTTTCATCCAAGGATCTTTGCCTCTTGCTCTATTGAGGGCATCTTTCTGTTCTGCATAGTTCTCTTCTATACTATGGATATAGCAATCAGATGATTCGAAAATCTAGGTGCCAACGCTGAGTACGAGACTTACTACTCGTAACTTATGCCTTCTTGATAGAGATCATTTCTTGGTGTCAGGTCGCCAGTCAATGGTTCAAATTCGGGTGCTCTCACCAAGGGACACACACACAAATCAATACCTAACGGTTCAATTCTAGATGCTCTCACCAACTAAGGGGGATATAGGTAATAACGGCGTTATGGCTGGATCGTGGAAGTCTGGAAATCGACGTGTAAATGGACACGTGGAATCTGTTAGCGCGTGCTCCATGTGTAACCGTCTTGCCCCGACGTGAGTTACAACAAGGGTATTGCTAAGGAAAAGCTAAGTATGCTTCGGTCGGGTGTGAAACTTGCCCTTAAGGATCAAACCCGTATTACAGAAACAATCAGTCTACTTTAGAGTTCAAAGTAACATAGCTGGCCTAGTAGAGATCCATCCAACTTCACAAGTAACATTACGCATCAAAGAGCAAGACGAGCAATTCCTACTGATATATCCTGTCGAGAAATCCCAAGGGGGAGATAAACCAGAGTCAACGAGTCCAATGCAAATGCTTGAAAAAAGTCTCCCTCGAAAGCGCGAGAACAAGTGAAGAAGAAATGCAAGTAAGCCAACACAGGAATGAGAGGACAGCAGATTCAGCGAGCACACTTGATGCTTCTGAGCAGAGACTACACAACCTCATAGATTATGCTGCTGTAGCCATCGCGTTTGTAGACCTGAGGGGTCGGTTGACTCATGTGAATAGCTCTTTCGCTGATTTACTGGGTTATCAAGCAGATGAATTACTGGGGCGTTCATTCAAGGATTTTCTACATCCGGCTGATCGTAGCAGAATAGTGCGTCTGTTCCTTAAGGTAGGTTTGTTGCGAAGGCAACCGCGAATGATGGAGTTTCGCGCGTTGCACAAAGACGGCCATACCCTACATCTGATGTCAAAACCAACACGGACTATTCAGAATGGCAAAACCATTGGCTTCCAAGCAATCCTAACGGACATCACCGAACGGAAACGGGCGCAAGACACGGCAGAGATGTATTCGCAGTTCTTGGAGGCTGTTATCGAGAATATTCCTGAACCAATTGTCATAAAAGGTAGAGACTCCAAACACCTAATCGTCAATAAAGCACATCTTGAACTAACTGGCAAGACTAGAAACGAGACTATTGGCAAGACTGACTATGAACTATACCCAAAAGACCAAGCTGAGAGGTTCAGGCGAGAAGACGAGAGAGTTATCACCGGAGACAAAACCATAGTTCTGCCAGAATTGATTCTTGATGATGAGAATGGACTAGAACACATTCTTCACTGCAGGAAAACTCCTCTTAGAAATGCTGAAGGCAATATATCCCACATTATCAGTATCGCCAACGACATAACTGAATCCAAAAAGATGGAGGAGTCTCTGCGGGAGAGCGAAGAGAAGTATCGGGCAATAGTTGAAAATTCCCCAAGCCTTATTCTGATCCTTCAAGAAGGAACCATAAAATACGTCAATGAATTCGCATGCAAGAAATCGGGTTGGACTTTTGAAGAATTAACGTCTCCCTCATTCAATTTCATTGAAAAAGCAGTTGCGAAAGAATTTCAAGGTCTGATAAAAGACAACATAATGAAAAGGTTACAGGGAGAAACTATCCCTCCATACGAGATCAACTTATTATCACAAGACGGATCAGAGTTTCCTGTCCTCGTCCGTGCTCAGCGGATTCTCTACAGGGACCAACCAGCTGATCTAGTGATCCTCACCGACATTACCGAGCTCAAAAAGGCTGAGGAGGAGCTTGCTGAATACTCCGAATTGCTTGGCAACGTTCTCTCGAGTATGACCGACTATGTGTATGTCTTCGATGAAGACTACACTATCAGATTCGCCAACGAAACCGCCAGGAAAAAATACGGGTTTAAACTTGGAGACAAGTGCTTCAAGGCTATCAGAAACCGCGACAGCCCCTGCCACCATTCAGGCATCCCGTGCGAAATACATGAGATACTGGAGAAAGGAAAGGACCACTTCGAAGACACACGGCCTGATAAGAATGGAACCCTCACACATATGCTAGCCAGACCCATAACAGTTGATGGCAGGAAAGCCGTCATATTCGTCTCCAGAGACATCACAGAACTCAAACGGTCAGAGGAGGAACTTAAGAGATCGATGTCAATTCTGCATACAACTCTTGAGTCTACTGCTGACGGCATACTCGTAGTCAACAAAGATGGAAAGATTGCCAACTATAACCAGAGATTTGTGATGATGTTCCACATTCCCGAGCCAGTAATGAAATCGCAGGATGACCGCCAGCTAATAGAGATTATTCAGAAACAGGTGAAAGATCCAGAAGTCTACTACAAAAGAACCAGAGAACTATCTGCCAATCCAGAACTAGAGAGATTCGACCTTTTAGAATTCAAGGATGGACGAGTCTTCGAGCGGTATTCTAGACCTCACCAGATTGGAGAAGAGGTCATTGGAAGAGTGATTAGCTTTCGCGATGTCACTGAGCGCAAGCGGTCGGAAGAAGCTCTCAGATCTAGTGAAGAGTTTAGTTCAGGTTTACTAGAGAATTCTCTCACTCCTATACTGGTTGTTAATCCGGATACTTCGATACGGTATGTGAATCCTGCACTTGAAAAGTTGACCGGCTACTCTTCATCAGAACTTGTTGGGACAAAGCCACCCTTCCCCTGGTGGTCCAAGGAACTGATCAAAGAGACTAGCATGAGACTGGAGGGGAGTATGCATCGTGGATTGACACATAATGAGGAGCATTTCAGAAGGAGGAATGGGGAAGACTTCTGGGTGGAGATCAACGCTGCATCAACCAATGGGGCGCCCAAATACTATCTGTCAATCTGGGTAGACATTACCGAGCGCAAGAAGATGGAAGAGGAACTGAAGCGTTACTCTGAACATTTGGAAGAGTTGGTCAAAGAGAAGAGCAGAGACCTAGTCGATAGTGAGGAACGCTATCATCGGCTCATAGAGGAATCCCCACAAGCGATCCATGTCCATTGCGAGGACAAATTTGTCTATGTGAATTCTGCAGCGGTGAGGCTTTTCGGCGCAGAAAGACCTGAACAACTTATTGGAAAACCGGTGACAGATCTTGTTCACCCTGATTATCGAGAAAGGGTCACGGAACGTATCCGACGGACAAAAGAAGAAAAAGCGGCAGCCCCATATCTAGAAATGAAAATCCTGCGCTTGGACG
>JAPKYM010000272.1 GCA_026394315.1 Candidatus Bathyarchaeota archaeon
CATAGTCTCCAGTCGAGGCAGCAATCCGGAGTCTAGTCCCATCTGCCTTTAGAAGTCCGTCGTATTTCTGAAATTCCTCGTATTTCTCGCTTGCTAGGGCACGAAGTGGTGTCAGATACAGGCCTTTCCCTCTGCTCCTAAGGATGTTTTGAAGTATGCAGAGTTCAGCGACCAGGGTCTTTCCGCTGGCAGTAGGGCTTGCAAGCACGACATTTTTCCCGTCAAGCACGCCTGCAGCAATTGCCTCTGTCTGCGGCGGGTACAGTGCGTCATAACCTCTCTTAGAGAGAACTTGCTTTACCTGATCAGGAATGTCTAGCTCTGAAATTCTCAAAGTAGTCCCTTGGAACGATCCTTTTGACTAGAGGAAGATGGTGTTGAGCTGTCTTCTTAGCCAGAACTGCCAGCGGTCCTTTTGATCTTGCCGTCCTCTGGCGAATAGATTACTCCATCCCTGATCAACCGGCCAACAAGCATCTTCGATTGCTCCTCACTCATTCCCCTTTTCTCCTGGAGGACCTCATACAGCTTAGACTCAGATACGGCACCGCTTTCTTTCTCCATATCAGCTATGAGATCCAGGACCTCCTTCATTCTGTCCACAAGGCTCTTCGGCCTACCTGTCATAATGACGTCGATGTCGATCTTGCCTGTACTCGTATCGATGCCAACGTCTTGCAGTGAGACAGTCATCAATCTTATGATTGCCCTTGCGTCCTCGACTGTCACCTTCTCCCTCAGGTAGGCTTTTGATCTTGCTTCACACAGTCTAACTAGAGCTTCCAATTGCCTCGGCGTTATGGCGATTGGCGATTCGGCAGATGATCCTGAGCTTGATCGCATCTTTAAGTAGAAGTCCTTCAGCTCAGCAGCGGCCTCGTCAGTAAGAGTCGTTTCTATCTTCTTTGCGTAACTGATATACTTTCTCAGGAGGTCTGGCGGAAGAGGTGGTGCTTCGGCAACAGAGCGAAGTCTGTGAAGGGTGAGAATATGTTCGGACATCCTACTATCGAGTTCAGGCTCGGGGACGTCTCTCATTACGAAGATCAGATCAAACCTTGACAGAATTGTTACTGGCAGATTGATGTTCTCATTGATGTTTCGGTAGGGATCGTATCTGCCAAGGGCGGGATTTGCTGCAGCGAGGATAGAATCTCTAGCGTTCAAGGTCGCGACTATTCCGCCTTTAGCGATGCTTATCGTTTGCTGTTCCATTGCCTCATGAATCGCTACTCGATCGTCGGGTTTCATTTTGTCGATCTCATCGATTGAGCAGACTCCACGATCGGCAAGGACGAGTGCACCAGCTTCAAGAACCATGCCTCCGGACTTTTCTCTGACGACTGCCGCGGTCAAGCCAGCGGCGGTTGATCCTCTGCCGCTTGTGTACAAACCTCGAGGGGCTACCCGTGAAACGTACTGGAGGAGTTGGCTTTTTGCAGTTCCTGGATCGCCCACGAATAGAATGTTTATGTCTCCTCTGATTGTTATGCCATCAGGTAGTTTCTTTGGTACACCGCCAAAAAGAAGGTAAAGTATGGCCTCCTTCATGTCATCATAGCCGTATATTGATGGAGCTATTGACATTATCAGTTTGCGATGTATCCAAGGGTCCTTAGAGAGTTCAAGTATCTTCTCTCGCTCCTCCGCTGTTAATTCGACAGTCTCGACCTCTTTACCCGAGACCTCGACGTGGTTTGCATCCATATAGAGGTTGAATGTTCGCAGTCTTCCCTTTCTGCCGATGTATTCTTGCTCTGCTCTTACTATGCCCGTAATAGTCACTCGGTCTCCTGGTCTCGCAACGTCGGCAAGGTCCTCCAGCTGCCTTACGTCCATTGATCTAGGCAGTTGTCCCGGTGGGAGGTCTTCGGGTCGTTCTTGCAGCCGTATCTCCTGGGAGTTTATGTATGTTGATTCTTTCTCTTTGAAATCAAGGTATTTGCTCTTACATCCCGGTCTAGGGCACGTCGACGGCCCTTTCATAAAGAGACCTTTCTGTTCGACTTGGACTGTCGCTTTGCATCTTCGACATTCAAAGACCGCCTTTGTGAGGTAGGGCTTGACTTGTGAAGCCCTCACTACTATGCCGTCAACCGACAGGAATCTGCCTAGATTCTGGGAACCGACTTCTCTAAGCGAACTCCGTTCGGGGAGTCCTCGGAATCTCGCAATGAACCCCTTTGCGCTTTCGGCATACTCAGGGTCCTCCATCTTCATTTGAGCCCAGATTGCCCTATTGCAGTAATCCAAGTATTCATCGGGATTAGCGTTGAGTTCCCTGGCGAACTTTTCGTCATAATTGATTAGATCCTCAAATCCAATAGTCACTGCTCTTGTGTTGGAGGTCGCCATCTGGGACAATCGTTGGCGATACTTCTCCTTGTTCTCTACCTTGAAATCTCTGAGAAAGTTCTGGAATCTCTGTTCAGGGCTTTGCGCGCTCACTTCTCGTCCTCCGGAAATACGACTTTCTGTTTCCAATCCTTAATGATCGTACTCAATTGACTAAAGAGTACTTGTTCCTCAGCTGTCATCTTCTGCAGTGTTGAGTCCGTCAACGGCGAGGCAGCAGCAGCATTCAGTATTTTTCGCACTCGACAGTTCAAAATATCCTTGAACTGGCTCTGAGCTTTCTCTAGTTCGATTCTCTTTGTAGGATCCCGTTCAGAAGCTTCTGACAGGTCGCCGAGAAGACACCTCAATCTATGGAAGAAATCATATTCCATCTGTGGTATCTCTCTTGACCCTGGAATGCTTTCCCTCCAATGTATCTTGGCTAAAGCCGTCATATCGAGGGCATCTCGCTCAAGAATGCTGACCATCTTGACTCTAGACAACTCTCTGGCCATCCAGCGCGGAACTTCAATCTCATTGTTTTCTTTCAGTAGACTTTTTCCGCCGAGATGCAATTCAGGTGAATCATGTAAGACTTTCACTCTGATGGGGGCTGAATCCAGGTCTAGCTCGATATCATCAATTGTCAAAATCAGTTCACGTGAAATGACTATTCAAGATCTTAATTGACTCCGGGCCGGGAACATAAACGTTCAGGATAGGACGCACTTGATCACACTCAAACACGATCGCCTGTTTGTGTCCTATGAGTGTCAGATTGAGTCGGGATCCTTTGGATCCAGTGTGAGGCGGTATGACTAAAGACCTTTAAGAAGACTCGACCATTAATTAATTGAGGCAAGACTATTGAATGAAGCTAAGATCAGCCGCCGGAAGTATCTCAAGTACGCTGGTGCTGTAGTTGCGGCCGGGGCAGTTGCGGCCGCCGGATATGGGATTTCTCAATATTACAAACCTCCAACTTCCACATCTTCGCCTACGACTCCTACCCCAACAACCGGTCAGAAGAAACGGGTTAGAATTGGCGGGACAAAGCCGCTTACAGGTTCTGAAGCCCTATTTGGAATATCTGAAAAGGCTGGCAATGAACTGTGGGTAAAGCTGGTCAACGAGGCCGGGGGAATCAAGGCTGGCGATGGCAATACCTACGAGGTTGAATTGGTGCTGTATAACGACGAGCAGAAGCCTGAGAACGTGGCCAGACTGTATGAGAAGCTGATTACTGACGATAAAGTCGACCTGCTATTCGGCCCCGTTTACGGTCCTCTTGGCATGGCTACAGTTCCAATAGTCGAGAAATACAAGAAATTCGAGATCTACGGGACTTGTTCGTACGACCCCGCAGTGTACAAAGACTGGAAGTATATTGTTCACATCATCACAAATGGTCCAGACTACATGACCCCCATCGTTGATATGATAGTAGAGAAGGTATTACCAACCGATCCTGAGGCTAGGAATATCGCCGTAACCCACGGAGATGACATGTTCAGCAGGACGGTTGGAATATACGGCCTCGAATATGCAAAGAAAAAGGGTCTCAATGTAGTATTTTATGACAAGTATAGTACGGCAATAACTGACCTCACACCTATAGTGACCCGAGCAAAAGAAGCCAAGCCGGCAATATTCCTAAATGCTGCAGCCTATGGGATAGCGGTTCTGCTAGTAAAGCAGATGGTGGAACTCGACATGAACGTCAAAATGTTCTGGCCGGGGACCGGCGCGGTTTTCGACAAGTTCTACGAAACACTCCAGAAGAGTGCAGAAGAGCTTATCACCTGCACACAATGGGAAGCAGGTGTCCTCTACAAACATGACTATGGGCCCAGCCACGACAACTTCATAAGTGCATATCAGAAAGAATACGGCAACGTGCCAGACTACACCGCAGCTACTGGGTTCCAGCAAGGTCTGGTTCTTCAGAGAATCATGGAGCAATGTAAAGATCCGTTGAATTCAGATGCTCTCAGGAAGGCTGCTGGAGAGTTCGAGATGACAACCTTCTATGGGAAGTACAAAATAGATCCTGTCACCGGCTGGCAGCTAGGACACAAGATGTCAAACATACAATGGCAAAAAGGCAAGAAGAAAGTAGTCTGGGTGCCTGGGGAACAGGGTCCGACCGAACTGATATACCCAATGAGAAAATGGA
>JAPKYM010000011.1 GCA_026394315.1 Candidatus Bathyarchaeota archaeon
CGGGAGAGTGTGTTAGCTATATAATCACAAAAGGTCAGGGTAAAATTCCAAAGAGTCGTGTTCTAGCATTTGAACTATGTGAGAAAAGTAATTCTTATGATGCTGGATCCTATATCGACCTCCTCCTATCATCTGTCGAGACAATACTGATGCCATTTCAGAATCACAGATCAAGTACCGACTCGCTAAGAAGGCATGTAGCCTGATCATCTAGCCCCAGCACAAAGCGGAGGCGGATCCAAGAACCCAAATGATCCGGCCAAGACAGCTGCGATCGACCTTTCATAAACAGTAGTGTGAATCTATCTCCATCTGGGGACATAAAGCGTAAGATTTGAGAGCAGACTTTTTTAGGAAGGAATCAGAACCAATGAATTGAGTCCTTCTTGATTTCTCTCGGGAAAACAAGCTCGGGCGCAATTATTGTACTTACTATCGTCTCGGTTCTACTCAGTGTGGCCGGATCAAATCCGATTCAGAGCATCGCTTCAAGTTCTCCTTTTCCTGAAGACGCACATTGGACGTACCAGAGCATCTGGGAGGCCAGGCTCAGTGGAATTGGAGGCTGCACAGGCTCTCAAACATACGTCGAGGTGATTGAAGGACGGATTGACGTGAAAAAAATCAACGAATCGGCACTGCTCTTAGAGGATACTAGAGAAGTAGATCTTATAACCAACCTGAGCGGATGTTCCTGCCACTTTTCTGGAAGCAGGCCCTTCCGTCCATCTGAAAAAACCCATTACTCTCAAATCATTTCCGAGACAATTGATCGCAAAAGCTAACCTACTCTTCCTTCAAGGTCGGCACAGAACAATACGCATCCATGATAGGGATGCCAGCTACAGAGTTTGTGAACACCTCAATCAGGGAAGGTCAGGTCACCCCATACTGCTTCAAGAAACAAGGGATCTCTTGCATCGTCAACTACAGAAGCATGAGGTTCCAAGGTACAGACATATCTGTAATCGCCCTCCACTATTCTGGCCCAAGTAAAGTATCAACCAGACTGATCGTAATAGGCACAAACGCCAGCTTGAAAGGAGCGGCTGACTGCATCTTCAACTTCGAGAAGGAAACTGGGGTCCTAATCTCCTACTCGATCAAAGAAAGCGCGCCCTTGTTGATATCCTCAGAGAGCACAACATTCAACATGAGTCGCTGCGCCATAACAATCACGAACAGTGGAAACTACACTGAATCAATGGGCAATAATGATTGCGGCAGTCGGAATTGTCACACTTGTCATGGCAGTACTAGTAATACGGAGGTTCAAACGCTAGAAAGCGTTCATCCATGATTTCTTGAATGAAACTCTTTTTCGAGAGTTATCAGTTCTGTCAAGATCTCTGACTTTACATTGTCTTCTCTAGACCCCTCATAGAATGCCTCAATCATTATTATGATTGTATTTTTATCTTGATTCTTTTCCGAGACGAGTACGTCTTTTAGTTCAAATCTCTCCGCGAGTTTGGTCTTTATCATACCCAGAGTCTTCGATACATCTAAGTCAAAAGGCAGCTCATATCTGATTTTAGTTAACATCTTCTGACCGCCAGCTCTCGTTTTAGTTATGTTTACTACGCCTGACGTTAGGAAAATCGAGTTCGGAAGTATCATAAGGAGGCCGCTGTCGAGGGTCACCTTTGTGAAGAA
>JAPKYM010000127.1 GCA_026394315.1 Candidatus Bathyarchaeota archaeon
AAGCCAGGAAATCTGGAGATGTAGACCTCGTCAGCTTTATTCCACGAACAATCGATTGCGACCAGACCTCCATTCTGAACATGTTCGCGGTCTGAAGGCAGAAGCACTTGACGGGCTGAGGGATTTAGAACTATTGCTCGATTTGGAATAACCGATCTTCTGCGGATTTGTCTTGCTAGGTTCATTCTGAGTAGCTTTGCTGAAGTGCATTTCTTGGGGTCGTCTTGTTCCATAAGATAGACGAAAACCCTCAGCCGTGAATCAATCCCCAATGAACTTTGCATCCTTGTGACTCATAGGATCATTCATTACATATGGTATCTTGTCTATCAGGTCTGTTGCTAACAGGTGAAATCCTTTTTCCCTGTAGACGAAGTCGCCAGCTGCACCATTTATGAAAGCTCCTGCAACAGCAGCCTCGAAAGGCTCGCAACCTTGAGCCATCAGAGAGGCCACAACTCCCGAAAGAACATCACCTGTTCCCCCAACTGTCATCCCGGGATTACCTGTCCAGTTAAGTTTGACTCGGGATCCGTCAGATATTACGTCAACCCTTCCCTTCAAAGCAATCGTGGAGTTGAGTTCATTAGCTACTTGCTTGACATCTGCAATTCTTTCTTCAAGTTCATCTGAAACCTTCCTTCCTGATATTGCTTCAAATTCACCTGCGTGTGGTGTCAGCACAGCTGGGAAGTTAAGACGGCTTTTCGACCCCCCAAGGGCTTTCAATGCATCAGCGTCTATCAATGTTGGTTTGTTGAGTCTGACCAGCTTTTTGAAAAGTTCCGCGGTGGCATCGAATGATTCCTTGTGGAGTCCCATGCCTGAACCTATTACCACAGCAGTTGCCCTGTCAATATAGGGTTCCAGTTCGCCTAGGTTTTCTAGGTTGAAATGGTCACCACTCATTTTGACCGATATCAAGTCTGGTGACATTGAAGAGATTGCCTCAGCAGTCCTCTCGGGTGATGCAATGTAGACTAGATCCGTTCCTGTTCGGAGGGCAGCGATAGAGACTAGGGCTGGGGCACCACTGTAGGTCTCATTTCCACCGATTACAAGGATACGCCCGAAATCTCCTTTCTTGGATCGTGTTGGTCGATCTCTAATCGTGAGCGCTACATCGCCGGGCCCAGCATATAGCTCAGCCTCAGGAGGGATGCCTATCGATGCAACCTTGACTTCACCTAGGAAATCCTTTGCCTTGACAAACCCAGCCTTTGGAGCATGAAAAGTGACGGTCATATTGGCCCTAACAGCATCCCCTTGAACTTCACCGCTATCGGAGTCGACGCCAGTTGGAACATCAATGGACACAATAAATCCCTTTGACTTGTTCAGGACTCGGACCGCTTTCAGAGTTGGCTGCCTCAAGGTACCTCTGAGGCCAACTCCCAATAATGAATCTATGATAACATCTGCTGTGAAGGGTTTCAGATACGATGAGTCTGAGATAACCCCGGTCTTCACGCTGGAGTGCATGGCTTTGAGGCACCCCCAATTCAGCAATACAAGCTCATCTCTTAGTGATGACTCTGAGCCAACGAGATTCAAACGGACTTCGTACCCCATTGATGCAAGATGCCTGGCCGCGACCATGCCATCCCCCCCATTTCTGCCCGTCCCTGCCAATACAAGTATCCTAGAGTCTTTATCGAATCTTGAAGCGACTTCGGCTGCGACAGCCTTGCCTGCGTTTTCCATCAACTGTAGTGAAGAGACGCCCAAATACTCAGAGTTGAGATCGAGCCTCCTGACGTCACGTGAGGTTAGACAAGACTGAAGTGAATTCATCTGCAAATCCACTCTGACAACTTCATGAAATCGTTTCCACGAGATGTTAATATAAACAGATCATTTTGAACGTGTGACGCCTAACTGACCTTGGCTGGATAGTTGGTGAGGATTCATAGGTTTTTGGAGAAGTCTTAAGTCTATGAAAATGGAATCAGGCTCTCAGTGTTCAGCATGCCTTCAGCATATGTTCTGATAAACACTGAGATAGGATTCGAGGATGAGGTTCTGAGACAGCTTAAGAAGACCCCCCACATCACAGAAGCGTACGTCGTTTATGGCGTATATGATGTCGCAGCAAAGGTTGAAGCCGATACAATGGATAAACTCAAGGATACCATAACTTCCAACATTAGGAGATTCGACAAGGTGCGATCGACTCTCACAATGATAACGGTGGAAGGAAAATGAGCTGCCAGAGACGAGCTCATTGTTGAGCGTGCGCGCTTTTTCCCTTCACAATACGTATTAATGGTTTTGCCAGATGTCTTCGGGCCCTTGGAGGAACTTCATAAAATCCTAGTTGTAGCTCTCGCGGTTTCTCAACATAGGTCTCACTACCTGCCGGGAATCTTTGGCCGCAGACTTCACATTGGTATCCCTTACCCCTTCCTTCGGATTTCGCACGCTTCACACATCTTGCACAAGTAGGATTGACTTTGAGATAGATCCTTGACAGATCCTGTATCTCTATCTTCTCCAAATTGAGAGTCAGAGGAAGATTCGTCTTCTTCTTCACCCCACCATAAACCCTGACAGTATCTCCGACTTCCAACTTGTTGATTACGTTCCTAAATTCTCTGGTCGGTTCATATGCGGCGCAGTCGATCTCGTCACTCCCATCTCTCAGAGAGAATATTACGTGACCCCCCTGGATAACCTTTGGATTCTTTGACACCTTCCCCCGAACCGCTGCTGAAGTCACAGGTCTGAGATCACTGATTGTGCTTTCCAGCAGGTGAGCGTCAGTCGCCTGATTTGTCTGATAGATTATCCATCTTTCGATGGGCTCAGATGTCCTTACCATGTGAAACGCTTCCAAAGCTGCAATCGGATCTTGGGAGCGAATACCGAAGAGAACAGGGCAGGGAGTGTGCGGGGTTATTCTGATTTCGCCACTTCTCTTATCAATATTGTCAAAGGTTCTTGGGAAAGTCTTCTTATCCATCTCAGACACGCTTTCATTGTCAATCACTCTTTCTCTGCCTCGGTAATCTTCCGTTCGGTACGCAAGGAGTTCATATGTGCGATCTTGTTCAAATTTTTCCCCGATCGCTGCAAGAGCTCCAATTATCCCTCGCCCAAGCTTGTACTTGTGATATTCTGCGCCAATCTGATGTGCAACTCTCTCTGCATCCTCTACCTCTACAATCCCTTTCACAACCGATCCAGAAAAGTCCCTGAGAACTTCAGGGATAGACTTCCCGCTATAGAAGACAACCCCCGGGTTGGTCGTCTCACAGTCAAGCTCGGCAAGCTCCTGAACAGTGTTTAGAACAAGCTCCTTCAGATCTTCAAGCTCTGATTGAATATACATAACGTCAAGTGAGACGGCACAG
Organism: Candidatus Bathyarchaeota archaeon; assembly: GCA_026394315.1. Taxonomy (GTDB): domain Archaea; phylum Thermoproteota; class Bathyarchaeia; order 40CM-2-53-6; family RBG-13-38-9; genus JAPKYM01. The sequence continues at coordinate 3,354 of JAPKYM010000127.1, forward strand.
TTGCCTCTTGTCTTAAGGTGCCAGTTTGGATTCAGCCGCACGAGTTTGGGATAACCTTCAAGAGAATGGCCTTGAACCCTCAATCTGTCAACAACCACCGCTCCAAGGTAAGTTGTGCACATACCTCTCTTCGAGTCAGTATCGTCTATTCCAATCCTAACGATACCCACCGTGATCCTCTCAGAGAGTTGTCTTCTCAGGATACTGCAGATTGAAGGACTCCTCAATGAGCTTGAGGGTTTCTTCTGCGTGTACTTCTATTTCAGGTCTTGTCAGAGTAGGGAAAATGCCAACTGCACTTAGCGAATAGAGTCTGCACATCCCAAGGACTATGCCGGCTGGGCCCAGCAAATGTGTTTCTTTCATCACCTTCGCTCCTCTACTCTCCAGGTTCTTCGTAATCTTTCTAGTTGTTGCCGCAACGTAGGTCAATTCGCCATCTTCCAGGTGAAGTGCGTCTATGAGGATCAAGGTTGACGATCTGTATTTCTTTCCCAGTTGGACTATTTCGTCGAGAACATCAAAAGCGCTTTCGGGATTCTCAAAGTTAATCCCGTCATCGCCACATGCAATAAGCATGTTCGGAGATGATAGAGAGCTCTCAAAGAACTCATATCTCAGCAGTCTACATGTTCCATCCTCTGCAATTGTCACGTGATCTGGAAAATGACGGCTGTATAGCTCGCAAAAGAGCCTCGCCCCAACCCGATCTATCAGCATCTTCGCCGTAATCCTGCCAAAATCACTGGGTCCAGCCAGTCCCACCACATAGAGAGGAGAGCACAATGTGGGTGAATATTTCTCAACCCGGAGCCTATCCAACGGGACACCCTGATTCTAGATTGAAGTTGGAGGTATCTATTCGTTGCTGTGAGAAGAAGCAAAAGAAAATTCAGAAAATCGATTGGTATTGAAACGCGATATGCGCCGGTCTTTAAAGGTGACTAGATCTTTTCCGCGGTTGCGAATCGATCTCGAACCTGAGTGACTCTTATTGTCACGTGGTCACCTGGCTTTGTGTTTGGAACGAAGACTACGAAGCCTTCTATCCGTGCAAGCCCATCTCCTCGCCTGCTGAGCTCTTTAATATCAACTTCATACTCTTTACCTTCTTCAACAGGCTTAGCCAAGGAAGCCATTACAGTATCACCTCTTTTCGTTTCGCCCAGTTATAAGAAGAAACAACAGCCAACCGTACAGAACGATCCTGCTTCCGTCTCCTTTAAACAGGCTTGCGACTACTCCAGCATCATTACTTATAAGCGTTGCTGAGAAAGATGGCACAAATTCTCTTGATTGAAAATGTGACAACGATCTGAAGATGATTCTCGGGCCAAAACTTTTATCTTCGGAGTTCGTTGACAAGTCAAGAGGAACAGCGGGGTGGGGTAGGTTCTTCGAGATGAAGAAGCCCAACCAGGTTTAACCCGCAGGGCTCATAAGAATCGAACTAGGAAACCCTGAGATACTCGAAGGCCGAGCTCAACCGGTAGTTCGAATCTACCCCCCGCTACCAAATCATTTCGATGAAGAGATTCATTACATCCTTTTGAATAATTGCCCTACTACAAATCCGGTTACAACGAATAGGACGAGAAATGCGAAAACAACGATGGCTGGGTCGGGGATGAGCTTGACGAAGCCCTCGTAGATAGCCAAAGATAGCAGACCACCAGCCAGCAATCCTGAGAATATACTGATCATTACGGTTCTCATGTCAAGGTCCATTAGATAGGCGAGCACCGTCGCTATCCACCAGCCTATAAGAAAAGTACAGACAGCCAAAGCCCCTTGAACCCCAAGTCTTCCAGAATAGGTCATGAAGCGTCGGGAGCTCTCTGTGTACCTCACCTTGACTTTTGCCAAGTAAGGCTGGATGCGGGGATAATCATCCAAGATCCTCATTAGTCTAAGGAGTGCATATGAGACAAAACCATCAAGGGCTATCACCGAGCCGACAGAGAGAATAGTCGGCATACCCTGAGATTGCCCATAAACAATGGCTAGGGGGAATCCCCCAAGAAGGCTTAGGACGACAAACCTTGAGACTCTGGCTTGAAGAAGGCCTCCGAAGAAGACTCCTGCCACAAATGCGAAGCTGACACTCAGGAACGGATACTTGGTTAAGAGGCCTCTGAAGGCCTCGATCTCGTCTGAAAATGTTTCTCTCAACGATAGCCTAAGTATCGTAATGTCTTGTTCTGCTTCGCGGAGCTTCAGTCTTAATTTCGAAAAAAGGCCGACGCGCGCTGTCATGAAAGAAGCCTCTGAAATTGTCTAGAGGGGGAACGGCGCATCCTAGATTTGACGGCTGAAGTAGTTGTCAATTCTCCTATCCTTTGGTCTGTTCCGAGAGAAGTAAATTACATTTCGGGGACTCTACTTAAATAATTTCTCGGAGCCATTTTCCAGCCAAGGTTTTTCTGATCTGCATCTCTCAATACGTTTCCGGAAGCCGATTCTGAGTGAAACACGGTGGCGCGCGCTTCGTTGATCTATGGCCAGCGTATCTGATCGCGAGCAAAGACAAATCTTTAAGATGATTATCTCAGGATTTGAATATCTTGGATAGGCCCCCAGCGCGCGCTTTGTTGCGAGGTGAGTTTAATGATTTCAGCGGACATCCTTATAATTGGATCTGGCCCGGCGGGTCTGCAAGCAGCTATCTACGCTTCAAGGAGCAAACTAAGAACTATTCTGATTGGCAAGACGAAATACAGCGGACTTTCGTGGGCACATATTGAGAATTATTGCTGTATGGACGGAACACATCTTGGGTCTGATTTCCTTGATAACGGGATCAAGCAGGCAAGGAGTTTTGGCACTGAGGTAATTGAAGATGAGATATTGAAGATAGAGAGAATTGATCACAGATTCAAAGTCCACACAGACAATGGCTCAGAGATTCTCGCTAAGGCTCTGATTCTTGCATCGGGAGTCAGACGGAACAGACTTGGGGTAAAGGGCGAGGACAAATACCGTGGAAAAGGCTTGAGTTATTGTGTTGATTGCGACGCGAATTTCTTCAAAGGGAAGATTGGTGCTGTGGTCGGAGAGGGCGCCGCAGCTGCCAGTGGTGCTCTTCTCCTAAAAGCCTACGCTAGGAGGGTCTACCTGATATCAGAGAAACTTGACATCGGGGAGCGCCTCAGAAGCCAAATTGAAGCCGCTGAAATCGCTATTATCGGGAGCCAAGTGAAGGAGATCCAGGGTGACGATAAAGTGAGAAGCCTATTGTTCGGAGATGACTACCGCATAGATGTTGATGGCGTCTTCATCGAACTAGGTCAGAAGGGCGCTGTTGAACTTGTGTCTGGTATTGGTGTGCTTTTGAATAATGACGGCTACATAATGACAAATAAGGCTCAGGAATGTAGTGTTGCTGGACTTTTCGCAGCCGGTGATGTGTGTGGGCCTCCATTTCAGGTTGCTAAAGCGGTCGGCGAAGGGTGTATTGCGGGTCTGAACGCTGCCAAGTACGCACGTGATGCCAAATAGGCAGTACTCTCCAGTCCGGCCTGATCGCCCGTCTCTCGGCAGATCGAGCGCTGTTGAGACAAAGTATTTATGCTCCACAAATCTACAAAAATACGTCAATGCGTAGCACAATAAGACTCTTTAGAGAGAACCGCCCGCTATGATTATGCTGTACAGTGTGAGCGAATGAAATGAACGTAGACGAGAATTCGTCAAATATCGTCAAGCTCCTCCGTGAGCTCAACGGAAATGTCGAGAATCTGAGCTCGAAAATCGACAGGATGATCGAACTTCAAGCATCACTAACAGAGATACTCTCACCCAAGAAGAAACCCTCATATGAGGGTCTACCTCTTGATGTGGCAACATTGCTGTCACTACCGGATCATCTGAGAAAGACAGCGCTGGCTCTCTCAGAACTTGGTGAGGCCACGGCTACCGAAATATCGAAAAAGACCGGTCGAGTAAGGGCGGCTGAGAGTGATTACCTCAACCAATTGGTTACTAAAGGGTACGTTGCAAAGAAAAGGAAAAGCCATGAGGTCTACTTTTACATAGAGGTCTGATAAGAATGGTAAAAGCTTTAGCAGTTCACTCCTACAAAGGCGGCACTGGAAAAACCTCAATCTCCGCCAATCTTGCAGCTCTTTACGCAGCACAGGGATACAATGTATGCCTTTTAGACTACGACTTCAAGGCGCCAAGTATTCAGGTGCTTTTTAAGACTAAGATTCGGAACACGCTCAATGACTTCCTTGAAGAGAAATGTGAGATATCTGATGCCCTTCATGATGTCTCCAAGAAATACCAGATGAAAGGCCGTCTTTACGTCGGCTTTGCTGGCGCCAGTACGGATTCTATGAGAGAAATGATGACAAAAGACCGAAGATGGGAGATGAAGGCGCTCCAACGTACCCTCTCAGCAAAGAACAAGCTTGGTGATGAGTTGCGTGCAGACTACCTGATCTTCGACACTAGCCCCGGTGTCTCCTACTCCTCGATAAATGCATTAGCTACTTCGGATTTTGTGATTCTGGTATCTAAGATGGATGAATTCGACATGGAAGGAACAAAAGAGATGGTTCACGGGATCTATGATTCCTTAGGCCGAAAAACGGGTCTCTTGCTCAACAGGATTCCAACGGAGCAATTTCCACTAGGGGCCGGGCAAAAAGAACTGGAGGAAGCTATGGCACGTACCTTCAATCTTCCATTCCTGGGGGTCATACCCTGCTACTGCGATATACAAGTCAACGGTGGAAAATACTTGTTTTCAGTAGAACAACCCAAGCATCCTTTCTCCCAAGAATTATCAGAGGTCATCAAGCGGGTAGATCAACAGTTGAAGGCAATCTAGTCTTTTCTCTTTGCCTTCTCAAGCTTCTTTTCATATTCCTTCCTGAGTCTCTGATAGGCATATTCGACGATCTTTTCGGTTGCACGCAGTTCCTCAAGCCTTGTTAGCGCTCGGGCAATAGCAAGATACTCTCTATCTTCGCCTGGTTTCAGCTGGGGTTCTTCAACTTCATCGGCTCCGCCACGTGCCTTCAACTTTCTATAAGTGACAAATGAGGCGACAATGCCTATGGCAACTACGAGGATAGGCAGAAGAGGAAGATTATTCGTGGTCTCAGGTAGGATCGGAATAGACGTAGTAGTAGTCTGACTAGTTACCCCAATGACCTCAAGAACAGCCCAGGCGGAGTGACTATAGCCTTTGCCCTCGCCTATTATGGTAAAGTTGTACCTACCCACTGGGGTATCCTCTCTAGTTATTAGAGTCAAGATGAGAAGTTTTGGATTCGTGGCAGACTTGTTGAGTAGGTTGTAGGTTATCCTTTGAGGAAGCCCTATTATCTTCAGTGAGACCTGAGGTGGCTCATCTCCTTGAATTGGGACTACGGCTATCTCAAAGGATCCATTTGATCCTTGCTTTAGAATCCTTGAACTTGGTGAAACTTTTACTATGAATTCTCCCGAAATCAGTGAGAAAGGTACTTGAAGGGCCTTATCGTCATAGCCGGGCTTGCTCGCCTTCAAACTTATTGTGTAGTTACCTGGTACAGGTCTGGTAATCAAGAATTCGTCCGAATATGTCCCATCGCCTTTTGAATAGACGATGGATACGTGGAGGCTGCTTTTGCTCGGATCCGTCAGCTGGTAGGAAATAGCTGCGCCGTCAACTGTCCGATTATAGGGATCCATCACTTTCCCAGTAACCCTGACGACCATAGTATCCTCTTTGTCCCCCTTTTGGACATTCACTGCTACCGTCAAGACCAGCTGTGGAGCAGCAAGAGAACTCTCAGCATAAGCCGTGACGGAAAGGACTGCCAACAGAAGAAGAAGGAGCGAGAGTTTCATTCGATAACATTCCAAGCTTTTTCCAGTTATCTTTCTTCTGGGGACTTTTCAGGTTAGCGGCTACGGCTGGGAGTAGGAACCCTGACAATAAAACATCTTCCGATCTTTGTAGGACTTCCAGAAAGGATGGTTAGGGAAATCTATGACTTTACAAAATTCGAAAAACCCAGCTATCTTTAAATAACTGTTGATATGAAACACACATCTACTATCTCCAGCGCGTATGTGCCTGAGAAAGTTACAATAAGAACGATGTTGGGGTGGTCGAATTTGGTAAGCTTTGGAGAAGTCTTCACATTTGTTCAGAGCATCATGACCTTCTTGGTTGTCACAGACGTCTTCTATGAACGTATTATCCAGGACAAGATCTTACCGAAGATGAATGCAAACTTGGGCTTGCTTGGACTTAGCCACAGCCATCATGCCAGACCTAGATGCGGCAGATGTCTAGAAGAAGGCATAGCGATGAGAGAGTTGGATCAGGATATCTCGACAAGCTGTCCTGTAGCCGTCTCTTCTCGGCCCAAGCGATCTCTCCCGTCTAGGTCAACGATCGCCTCAGACGAACAGAAAGATGGAGGTGAATAGTTTGGGTCGCAGAAGCATTGCGGCAAGCATACTTGGCATAGCAGCTTTGACCGCTTTAGCGCTGTATAGAAAGCACTCTCTAGCATGATTCAACAGACTCTCGAGCCGTAATTTCCTTTTCTTTCCAGAAACGGAGTTGGGGTCAAGGTTGGTTCTGTAGGCTTTCAGTCTCCCGCAGGTGTTTGAGGTAGTCGGCAGTCTCCATTGTTCTTTCTTTGAGACTCCTTTCATTAACGAGCTTACTGAATCTTCTTTCAAAATCATCGAAGTCCCGTTCGTAGATGTGGAAACTATTGGTGAAGTCGACATAGGCTCCTGGCTGTATTCTTTCCCCCGTGATACTGCTGACTTGTTCAGCAATTCGTTTCTGTAGTTCGGTAAAGGCGAACATGTTCCAGAACGCGGCTTTGTATGCGTCTCTGGATCGCCAACATGTCTCCATGACCAAGCTTGAATCGATTATTCTTAACCAGACTCTCTGAAGACATGGTGGGTGTTCAAGAATAGGATCGATTGAGGGTTTCCAAGTTATCGCTTGCGCTCTTCTTGTGTATCCATATATGGGAAGGACTTTCGAATTCAATTCGACAACTGTCTTCTCGCAGAGCTTCTTGACCACGTTTTCAATCTGATTTACTGTCTCACTCTGACTTACTCGATAATCGAAAAGCCTTTCATGGTATTCATACGGACGTTTTCCTTCATAGACAAAATGGTCTTCTGAGCCTTCGACAACTTCCTTGACATATTTCTGCAGATCACCCAGACTTCCGCAAAGACCGCCCCTATGGATTCTTGGCTCAGAGAAAGGCTCGTCTACGGTCATAAGCATGGTGCAATCTTTACTCCACTGGCCATACTCGGTGTAGACCAAGAGGCCTTCTTTCCAAGTCCTAAGGACGGCTTCTTCCCATGTTGTTGAAAGGCTTCTGCCAGAGGCGTTCAGGACTTTCAAAGGTTCTGCTCTCCAAAGCTAAGTGATATTCACTGCTGTTTTATTAGGTGACATCTCTGGACAGAGGCATAGCTTCAAATTAAAAGAGGTTATATGTCCCGTGAAATTCGCTCATCTCCGAACACGTATTTTAGTCCGTCCTTATCTCTGTGCCAACATGGTAGTATTTGCCAGGAGTGATCTTGACCCATTTCTGTTCACCTCTCCAGAAGAGTCTGAGACCAAGAAAACACCATACTTGAAGTAAGGCATCGAAGGTGAGAAAGGGCGGTACATAGGGAATTAGCCTTTCCTTTTTGACTTTAAGCATACCCCATGCCAAGGCAACATTGTGCAATATGAATGGTGACGCCGCGAACAACGCGTAAGGAATTGTTATTTCAAGAAATATTAGGTTCCAGATCACGAGATCTAGGAACAATAGGAGCGAAATGATAGCGAAAATTTGAATTCCTTGGGGCAGGGCCCCAATTATTTTGTCTAGCTTATTTCCTTTGCCCAGGAAATCAATTGATCTGAAGGAGTACCATCGCCTTCTTTGTCGTATGTATTCACTGATATTCTCAACTTCTTCTTGCCACACATTTGCGTCAGTTACTGCAATTTCCCATCCCCTCTGGAATAGCTTAGCGCTCATATCCAGGTCTTCAAGAAGCCCTTGGCCATGTGATCTTCCAACATCTTCCCAGGCGCTCCTCCTCAAGGCATAATTGCATCCGCATAAAGGCTGAAAATGGGATATCTTGATCTTGCCATCTCTTCCAGTGAATGATATGTTGTTCCACCACTCATCTTCTACAGCTCGCAGCCTTGTGAACAAGTTCTTGTGCCAGTTTCCGCAGTGTGTTATGCCAGCAGCGGCACCGACCTTGGGATCGGAGAATGGTTGAACTATCTTCTTGACCCACTCTTTCTCACAGATGCCATCTGGGTCTGTAAGTGCTATGATCTCTCCCGTTGCTGTTTTTGCTATTGCCTCGTCAAGTACCGGTGCTTTTCTATCGTAGTGTCGCTCCGGTCGATAATATTTGATCAACCCCTTTTCACGGTATCGCTGGCAGATTACTTGAGTCTCATCAGTGGAATCATTATCATAGATAATGATCTCAAGCTTGCCCTTCGGGTATTCTTGACTCAGAAAATTCTCGATCTTTCTTTCGATTATATTTCCTGACTGCCAAGCATAAGCCATGACAGTTACGCAGGGAGAGTAATTCAAAGGTCTCGATGCGGCCTTGGAATTCCACGTCAGGAGGATGAAGAAGAATGATACCAGCAGAAGAATGAAGACAAATGCATTACCCAAAAGGCGCAGAAGCGACAAAAGACTAGAAATGTCCAAGGTAAATATCGTGTCCTAGGATATGACTTGGTAGTTATTTATCGTTATCCGCAAAATTGCAGCGCCCGCTATTTGTCTTGATTCATTTTCTTTCTTATTGGAATCGCCTTTCACTAGTGTATTCTGAAACAGTTACCCATAAATAGGTAATTACTCAAAATCTAGTAAACGGTGTCGACCATGGAGAGACTAACCAAAATCAGGCTTGGACTGCATGACATACTAACATCAGTAGTGTTCGGCGTCACTGCAGGAGTATTGGCCTCAATACTAGAAAGAATTGATGCAATGGCCACCGGTGGAAACGCCACTCCTCTGGGATACTCTAATACTTACGCGTGGATTCTTCTTTCTGCTTATCTCTACGGCCCTCTGGGAGCATTGATCACGACAGAAGTTCAAGCCCTCATAGGCTTTTGGACTTTGGCAAATCCTCTGTCTTGGCTTTGGCCTTTTGTGAACGCCGTCTTCGCACTTCTCGCAGGCACAACCGCAGTCGCCCTACAGAGAATGCGACCACAGACTCCAGCAAGGACTCGCATAATTACTATGAGTACTGTTCTGGCATTGCTCGACATTCCTGCAGTGTACTTCGTGATGGTAACGGTCTTAGGCCTGCCCATCATCGCATACTATTTAGGATTACCAGTATACATCGGCCTTCAATTGATCCCTTCAAGCCTAATCGCATACCTACTTCTTAGAACCTTGGAGAAGTCTGGCTTGAAGATCTAGATTTCATGGGATAACAATGTACACAGGGTCTTATGCTTCAGACGGTAAGCTTCCATTTAGCCACTCTGATCGTCCTAACCAGTGTTCTCCGTTCCTGACTGATAAACGCCGGTCAATGCGTCAGATCTGTAATTCTGTGGTTAACCTCGAGCGCACGCGATCCCCTTCTGAAGCGAGATGGAGCGTTTTCCTAGGCCAAAAAGTAAGGGGGCTCCATTGTCAGACTAGTGCTTTTTCGGCGTCGGTCAGGCTCCAATCGTCAATTATAATTCTCTTGAGAGCTTCACTCATTTTCAGAGGATTTTTGCTTTGCCAGACATTTCTTCCTACGGCGACACCAGTCGCCCCAGCCTCCATAACCTCCCGCACTTGTCTTAGGAAATCTTTCTCAGAATTTGCCAGAGGACCGCCAGACATGAAGACCCTTGCTCTTCCAGCAGCCTTCACTGCCCATCTAAATGAATCGACCGTACCTGAGTATTTTATCTTCACTGCATCCGATCCTATTTCAAGGCCAATTCTTGCAGCATAAGAAACCACATCGGAACTCGTATCATCTTTGATGTTCTTTCCCCTAGGGTATATCCAAGTTATAACTGGCAGGTCCCTCTTGTGTGCCTCTACCTGGATCTTACCGAACTCGCGAAACATAATGCTCTCGTGGATACTCCCTGGGTATATCGTATAGCCAACAGCCTTTGCGTGGAGAGAAACGGCCTCCTCAACGGAGCAGATCTGTCGGGAGACAGGATCACCATGTACGAGATTCGTCTTTCCGTTGAGTTTCAGGATCATTGGAATACGGCCGTCATAATACTTCTCAGCCAAACCTTTCTGTAAGACCAAACCGTTGAAGCCCGCTTTCGAAGCCAGGTCCATTATGAATTGAGGGTCAACACTGAATTCATTGAAGTCAGTGGGACCATGCTCGATTCCATGGTCATAGGCAAGCAGTATTCCTCTGTTGTTGGTCAGGAATTCATTAAGAGCGACTGCCAACGTTTCTACCTCCTGAGTTCACGAATGGTCTGGACGGGTAACTTGATCTCAAACGGACTAAAGGAGATCATCACTCAGCCTGATGTTAAAAGCTTCCTGGACTGCGCGCCTGATGTACTTCATGGGTATGCTGCCAGCGTAAAGAAGCAGATCATTGAATTTCCTCTCGTCGAAATCTTCACCCAGTTTCTCCTTGACATCGCGCTTCAGTTTTTGGATCATTTGTTTCCCTAAATAGTAGCTGAGGAAGTAACTTGGTCTTTCAGCATATTCATTGACTTCAATCGTAGCTATTTGGCGTTCCATGCCAGTTTGCTCAACGAGAAATTTGACAGCTGCTTCAAAAGTAATTTCTCCTCTGGCCAATTTGGTGTCAAGGATCATTCTTGTTGCGCGCCAGATCATTCCGATTGTCTGTTCGAATCTAGCCTCTATAGAGTCGTCAAATCCAATATCTTTCATACACTCTTCACAGTAGTGTGCCCACCCCTCAACGAACTCTACCGGAAAGGGTGTTAGAAGCCGTATCAGTGACTGATTTGCGTTGGCACAACATCCTTGAAGGTGATGACCTGGATAGGCTTCATGTACAGTTGTGTTAGGAATTGAGTGGTAGTTATGCTCTTCCAGAAATTTTTGATCTTGATGCGATGTTATCAAGTAGATACTGATCTGATCCTTATCAAACTTCGCGGGCTGGAAGATGGCGGCTGTGCTCACGAGACTCTTCATAAACTTAGGGGTCTCTCTGACGATGACTGCCTCATTCGGTGGTATTCTGAAGACATTTCTTTCTATAATGAAGTTCTTTGAGGTTTCAATCGATCTCCGGTAAGCTTCAAGGGCCTCTTGAAAGCTTTTCGGGTGTCTGGACTTAATTATTTGTTTGACGTCTTCCACCGTAGCTCCAGGTCTCACCTCGAGAGCCAATTCTCTTAGTCTGGCTTTTTCTTTGTCAAGTGCTGAGTATGCAAATCTCAGTAGCTCATCTGAGCTGAGCCCCAAGCCTCTTAGCTCCAGTATCTTGTCGAAGTTCTTCTTGCCTATTGCGAAGTTCTTTCTAGATCTCGTAATTACTTTGTTTGAAAGCCAGTCTTTATAGTCCGATATGGCGGCTGTTGCATCTTCAGAGACTCCAGTTAGATCGTCTCTTAGACTGAATTTCACATCCTTGGCGATAGTGACGATCTCTTCGAGAAGGTGCGGTAAACCTTCAGTTGCTTGAATGGCCAGTGTTGTCCATAGCTCTACAGGATCAATGATCCTCTCCCTTGAGTCCCTCAGGAACCTCGGTATTACCTGAATCCGATCGTTAAGTTTTCCCAGACGATCTTGAATGGGTGCGAATTCCCTAGTGAGCAGAAGGAACAATGATGCCCCTAGCGTGTGCGGAGCCTCTGGTGAGCTGCTCCATAGTCTGAGGTTTTCGTCAAAGAACAGCGAGAGCTTCAGTGAGTCTATTGCCAGATCCTTGTCGAAACGTCTCTCTTGGGTGAGTTCCGCATCTTCAAATTCCTCGATTCTCTTCAGATAGTTTCTGGCTATTTCTATGTCTTCAAGTTTGGCTTTTAGGGTTCCGTCAGGCAAGAGATGATCGTAGTCGTGTATTCCTAGTGACGTGGCCAGGAGTGGATCCCGACCAATGAACGTCTTAAACATCTCCTTAGCAGTCTGATCAAACTTAGTGTTGGCGTCCAAATCTGGTCAGACCGAAAATAGTCTCGTTTAGACTTAATATCTTGCTGTGGCATGACCAGGGCCCCAGTCTGGCGTAGTCTACTTGGTAAGTTTTATTTGCAGATTAGGCAAAAGGAATGCTGGGAAAACAAGTGACGTTCTGTTCGAAATGCGGTGCTGGCCTACCTCGATGGGCGGGTTATTGCTGGCGTTGTGGTTCAAAGGCATTGAGCGAGGAACCTGGAGTCAAACATGAGGAGTTTGAGGTTAAGGGAAGTCAACTTGTGGACAAAGTCAAGGAGCTAATTCACGAAGGGAATGCTCGCAGAATCATAATCAAGCAGGAAGGCAAGACTCTTATGGAGATCCCACTGACAATCGCCTTTGTTGGTGCGGTCATTGCACCGATCTTGGCTGCTGTTGGA
>JAPKYM010000314.1 GCA_026394315.1 Candidatus Bathyarchaeota archaeon
GACGGCTTCAGCAAGTCTGAAGGGTTCAGTAGAATCCAGGGGGCTCCCTGCCCTCGCGCTCTTGACTGCACAGAAGTGACAGGAACGTGTGCAGAGATCTCCTAGAATCATGAACGTAGCTGTTCTTCTTCCCCAGCATTCTGTTGAGTTTGGACAGTGAGCTTCTTCACAGACCGTATGAAGATTCATTGCTCGAAGAGTTCTCGCAACAACAAAGTAGTCATCAGATCTCCTGAACTGAACCTTAAGCCAAGCAGGTTTACGAGATTGGGGCCGGTCTCTAAGCCCAATAACTCTCTGATTCACTGAAAGGTTCCTCATTATGCCGGAGCTTGAGCCTACTCACTATCAGGAGCCGCGATGCACGAAGTATTCACTGTGCTTAGGGCGAATGTCAGGCGCTCCTGACCTCAGGCCAAAGACTGGCCGGCTGTTCGGTGTTTGATGTAAGGTGCTTGATTCTCCTTCTTCTTATTTGAAAGCTTCTCCACGAGTGCAAGTCCAGGTTTTACGTCACTCAGGGGTTTAGATTCAATTACGCCTGCGTCAATAGCGCTCTTGAAGACCTCCTCCCCGATCGCTGAACGGACCAAGACGCTTGTCCAGCCTTTGGGCGACCCAACCGCTCCCACTGATATGTCTGACAGTTCAGAGCAGAAGTCTTGGCATTTGTTGCATCCTGGTAGAACATATGAACCCAAGTCTTTGACGGGAAGGTCCATCAGGATCTTTTCGCCTGCAGAGAGGCTGAATCTTCCGCTCTTTATATCAACCTTCTCAATCTGCTGCAAGGGTATCTGATTCTTGGTCTGGACGAAGTCTATGAAGAGGCTATTGAATTTGAAACTATCGAAACAGAATAACCCGATCGCAAGTTTCACGCGCTCGCCAAGCTTTCTATGACCAAGAGGCGATGTTGTCAGCCGCCTTAAACCTTCAATCTGGCACGGCATACCCACGAAGCCCAATTTCGCATTCGGATATCCTGCTGCTGCCTCTGCGAGGCCGCTGACACTCGCTCCCGAGGTGTACTTGGATCGTGCAGTCCTGCAGAGTTCGTCAAGGCTACTTGAGACGTACGGTTTGGGCCTCCATATCTCCTTCTCGCGCATACCTGTGGTTACGGCCTGATCGACGAAACCTCTGGAGAGGGCATGGGCCATGATGCTAGTTACTGCACCGCTGTCCTGGGCGATCGAACGTATCTTTGAGTCTGTTGATCGCACTGAGTAGGCTCCGCGGATCACACCAGTTGATTTCTCTTTCTCCGTTCTTGTGCGCCCGAAAAGGAGTTCTTCGATATCATCTACGGGTAGTTCAACTCTTGGACAACCATGATAGCATAAGCCACAAAGGACACACATTCCCTTTATGGTTGGTTTCTCATCATCGGTTGGCAAAAGAACATTTACTGGACACGAGGCAATGCATGTTCCACAGAACATGCAGAGATCTGGCGTAACGACCTCTTTGTAGAGGGTCCCCCAGATCTTAAGTTGAGGACTGGCCAATCTCGAAAGCACCTATTCTGTTCAAGCTCGAAGATTTATAGTGTGAGAGAATATTCAGCCCCTTAAAGCTTTTGAACATCCGACAGATGCTACTTCTGCCTAAGACAAAAGAATAAGACATTAACTTGAGACTTCTAAATGAGTCCAGTACCTGAATACTGCACTAGAAAAATCCGAGGAGGCGACAAGGAACATGGCAGATGAAGAAATGGTAGTAACCCCCTGGGAAGTCGTCGGGGAGATTGACTATTCCAAGTTGATGGAGCAGTTTGGAACCCAACCATTAAGCGAAGATCTGCTCAACAAGTTCAGGAAGCACTCTGGTGAGCTCCATATCCAGCTAAGGCGAGGCATCTTCTTTTCTCATAGGGATCTTGACTGGCTACTGGAAAGATACGATGCTGGCGAGAAGTTCATTCTATACACTGGTAGGGGGCCTTCAGGGAATGTCCATTTGGGTCATGTTATTCCCTGGCTTTTCACAAAGCACCTTCAAGACATTTTTGACGCTAGACTTTACTTCCAGCTGACAGATGATGAGAAATTCCTTATCAGTCAGAATCTGACCCTTGAGGATACGCTTCATTTGACTTATGAGAATGCTCTTGACGTCTTGGCTTCAGGCTTCGATCCGAAGAAGACCTTCCTGATATCAGATGTCAAGAACGTTCAGACTCTTTACAGGATAGCTGTCGAGGTCGCGAAAACTGTTACTTACTCAACTGCGAAAGCCGTTTTCGGCTTTAAGGAAAGTTCAAACATAGGCATCCTCTTTTTCCCGGCAATACAGGCTGCGCCCTGTTTTCTCGAGTCCGCTACTTCAGGTAGGAACGTACCTTGTCTCATCCCTGCTGCAATAGATCAAGATCCATACTGGAGGATAGCCCGAGACGCAGCACCTAAACTTGGCTATTACAAGCCTGCACAAATGCACTGCAAGTTCCTTCCCGGGCTTGGAAAGGGTGGTAAGATGTCTTCTTCTATGCCTGAAACATGCATATTCACGATCGATCCACCGAAGGTCGCTGAGAAGAAGATAATGAATGCCTTCACCGGAGGAAGGTCTACGGTTGAGGAGCAAAAAAAGATGGGTGCCAATCCCCATATATGCCCGATCTATCATTACGAGCGCTTTCTTTTCGAGCCTGACGATGCGAAGCTTGCCGAGATAGAGAATACCTGCAAGAGCGGCGGACTTCTCTGTGGAGAACATAAAGCCACACTTGCCCCAAAGGTCATCAAGTTCCTGAAAGAATATCAAGAAAGAAGAGAGAAGGCAAAAGACGTCGTCTCCGACTGCTTCATCGATTCATGCGACAGAAAGCTTCAGGAAGCCCTAGGATTGGAGAGATTTTGAGGTACCACCTTCCTAAGGGAATGCGCTACTCAACCCTAAGTGAAAGAGAGGACTTCTACAGTGACGAGTTCAGGCTTGACAAAGCCTCTAAGTGGCTTAGCAGACGCGGCGGACATAGTGTCTTTGCTGTAATCATCGGAAGGCACACCAAGATCTACCCGAGAAAGTTCGCCCAAAGCTACTCCAAATCGATCCTCATAGACGATTACAGTACGCTTCAGGAAGTTGGGAATCTAATCTTGGAGTTTATGCCAGAGGCGGTTTACTATGACAGGAACATATACAGCAAGGGCAGCGGAAGCACAAGGAAGATCCTGGGCCAAGAGCTGGCATTTGATCTTGACCCAGAGAACGTGACATGTCCTATACATGGGTCACTAAAGGACAAGATGCGCCGTAGGCAGGGCCTCAGCTTCTGTATATTAGAGTTCAAGAAGATCAGAGAGAAGACCCTTGATCTTCATGAGAGGCTCAGCAAAATGTTCAATGAGGTCTCAGTCGTCTATTCAGGTAGAGGATTTCACATACACATTTTTGACCTAGAGACACTTGTCTGGACGCGAAGACAGAGGAGAAAGCTAGCCCTGCAGATCAAGAGAGAGGGCTACCCCATAGATGAGTGGGTTACATCAGGGGGGATGCGTCTTATCAGACTCCCCTATTCATTGCATGGGATGGTTTCCAGGATAGTCTTACCTGTTAGCATTGCACAACTTGAACGATTCGATCCGCTTACGAGCAGTATTGCCGTTCCCAGATTCCTGCAGAAAAGCTAGCGGCGACGTCGTGCCTTCTTCTTAGGTTTAGCCTTTTTCTTGGCGGGCTTTTTCTGGGGTTTCCTTGAAGGTTTCTTTCGTGCCACTTTCCTGACAGGAGCTGGCTCAATCGGAGCTGCAATCTCAGGTTCTACTTCCGCTTCTTCCAGAACCTCTGCTGCCGCAACCTCTGCTCTACCGTAATAGTAGTACTGCTTCTTCTTCTCTTCATAAGGTTCCATCAGTACATCCCCGATTAGAGAATAGACCTGTACTTTGATAAAAGGTTGAGCGTCAGTCAGGCGAGACCAACACCATCAATCTCAGCCCCACACTTCGGACATTTTGAGTCTTTGATCCTATTCTCCAAGATCTCAAACCCGTACCTGCGTATCAGAGTCTCGTTACATTTGTAGCAGTAAGTGTTCTCACCTTCTTCACCTGGAACATTACCCTCATAGACGTATCTGAGCCCCTCCTCGAGCCCAACTCTTCTTGCCATTCTAAGGGTTGAGGCTGGGGTACCTGGTTTATCCAGAAGCTTGTACATGGGATGGAATTGGGAGACATGCCAGGGAATCTCCTCATCCACATTTTTTATGAACCTCGCTACCTTCCTCAGGTCATTCTCTGAGTCGTTAAGCCCTAGGATTATGAGAGTCGTTATCTCGATCCATATCCCAAGTTCTTTGTGCAGCTTGATGCTGTCAAGAACCGGTTGCAGCCGAGCTCCACAGTTCTCTCGGTAAAACTCGTCTGAGAAGCTTTTTAGGTCAATATTCGCCGCATCAAGGTACGGCTTGATTGTTCTAAGCGCTTCCTCGGTTATGTAGCCATTTGTGACAAAGATGTTCTTTATTCCTTCCTTGCTTGCAAGATGTGCGGTCTCGTATGCGTACTCAAAGAAGACAGTTGGTTCAGTATAGGTGTAGGCTATGCTCTGACAGTGGTAACGTTTAGCGGCTGAGACAACTTCTTCCGGAGGAAAATACTCCCCAAGTACTGGCCCGAAGTTCTTGGGCATCTGAGAGATCTCATGGTTCTGACAGTTCTTGCATCTGAAGTTGCAGCCCACAGTGGATATCGAATAGGTTGACGTCCCCGGATGGAAATGGAACAGTGGTTTCTTCTCAACAGGATCAAGACCTGTCGCAGCTGCCTTGCCATATACTAAGGTGTAGAGTCTTCCTGACTCGTTAACTCTGACCCCGCATATGCCGCGTTTCCCATCCTGGATTATGCAGAGCTGGCGACAGAGACCGCACTTCACCGCGGATTTGTCTAAAGGAGTGCAGAACATGGCCTCCTTCTTGCCGGAATCTTTCATGGCTTGAAGACCTTCTTACAAGAATCACGTATTGAATTTAACAAAAAAGATGAGGGCCAGATCTGCTTGAAAGGTACTTTCCAGAAATGGGCTATTCGCTAACTTCTATTGCCTGAACAGGGCAGGATGTGACACAGGCCATGCAGAGTATGCAGTCTTTTGCTCTTACAGGCACGGACTTCGGAGAGTCCGGATATTCCGGTAGGTTCTGCATCTCGAAGACATTTACCGGACATACTCCAACGCATGTAGCACTGCCGTTACATTTCTTCCAATCAACTTTTACGCTTGGCATCATCAAACCTCTGTGGTACTCATCACAGATTAAGTGCTTGATAAGTGTGGCTGAGATCTTCTGAATATGGAACTACGATTTCCTTGCTTTCTTCTTGAAGAATAGCCAATTCTTAGGATCTGTCTTGGGTTTCAATTTTATGAGGCAGTAGTCTCCTTTCAGTTTCTCCCCATCTATGGTGAAGATTATCTTGTTCTCATCCACCTCTAGGATTTTGAAAGTTCCTTTGTCCCAGATCTCAACCTTTCCAGCTCCATATTCCCCCTCTGGGATGGTCCCCTCAAAGCCTGCGTAGGCTATCGGATGATTTTCCGTCTGGACAGCTAGTCTCTTCAGGTTGGCCTCTAAAGGCGGACCTTTCGGCAATGCCCAGCTCCTAAGCACGCCATCCATCTCGAGGCGAAGGTCATAATGAAGATGGGTGACCCGGTGCTTTTGGATTACATAGATCCTTGAATTTGATGATAGACTAGCCGAACCCGCAGGTTCGCCGGTCTTTGTGAAGTCTCTTTTGGCATGGTATTCTTTAAGGCTCATGTGAAGGATTCCCTTTACTTGAACTTGAATGCTGACGGACAGATCTTGTTTAATGGGCACTCAGGACAGAGCGGCTTCCTCGCCGTGCATATCTTTCTTCCATGTTCTATGATTCTGTAGGTAAAGCTAAACCAGAGCTCTCGAGGAATTATCCTCATCAGGTCTCGCTCGATCTTCTCCGGGTCATCTGATTTTGCCAAACCAAGCCTTTTGCTAACTCTTGCCACATGAGTATCGACAGCAATCCCCTCAACAATGCCGTATGCGTTTGAGAGTACTATGTTCGCAGTCTTCCTACCTACCCCGGGTAAGCTGGTGAGTTCTTCCATAGTCTTTGGAACTTGGGAGTGGAATTTATCAACAATCATTCGACAAGCGTTTCGTATGTTCTTGGCCTTGGACCGGTAGAATCCTGTAGATCTTATGGCGCTCTCGAGTTCCTTGAGGTCACTGTTGGCATATTCTTCTGGAGTCCTGTATTTTCTGAAGAGATCGCTGGTGACCAAGTTTACTCTCTCATCAGTACATTGTGCCGAGAGTATCGTTGAAATCAGCATTTCTATCGGATTCGAGAATTTGAGGGCAACTTTCGCTTCTGGATGGGTCTTTGTGAGAATCTCAGTAATTCTGCTGACTCTTTCTTTTCTAAGTTGAGTATTCTTCTTGGCCATTGGACTCTACTAGATTATTTGACACTCATCGCTCTATCAAGCTTGTCCAGGTCTTCTCTTGATAATAACTTAGGATTACGGAGAGTTGGGAATCCTGGAAGCCTAGAATAAGTGGGTAGTGAGACGACGAAGGCTATAGGTATTTCCTGAGTATAACTTCTATATGGTTCTTTGGAACTGCACCGACGATTCTCTCGGCAAGAGTAGCATCTTTGATTATCAGCAGAGTTGGAGTGCTCATTATGTCAAATTTCGCGGCGGTGACGGGATTATTATCGACATCAAGCTTGGCAAACAAGACCTTTTTTGCGTATTCTTTGGCCAACTGATCGATTACAGGCGATATCATTCTACACGGGCCGCACCATTCAGCCCAGCAGTCGACAACGACCCGCCTATTTTTCTTGATCGTTTCATCAAAGTGAGCATCTGAGATCATTAACGGTCCTGAAGGAGCTTCAGCCTTCCTAAGAAGCTCTCTCATCTTCGTTGCTCGGATAAGCTCCAATTCATCCATCTCATTCACTCTCTAACCCGTGACTTGAACTGAATGGATTCACCCTCAGTCCTAGTCTTGGTTCTTACGTCTTTGAAGATGCTTGAAAGTTTATCTCAGATGACTGCAAGGAATTGTTGAATCGGTGGAATATATGCCGAAGGAGTACGAGGGGTTCACGATCTTAGGGTTGATATTGATTGTTCTTGGACTCATCATGATAGTGCTTCCATTCATCTCAAAACTGTTTCCGTCCTTTGGACGGATCCCGTCAATAATCTGGTGGACGTATCGAAGCGACAATTTCTACTTCGCAACATCACCAATTCTCATCATAGTTTCAGTAGCGTCACTACTGCTCTTCATATTCGGCAGATACCTTAGATGCTAGACTTATGAATAGAGGTACGTATCCTGCGACCAAGAGACCTAAATCAAAGAATCTCGCAGAGGGTGGGAGATAGATCTAGATGGACCATCAAATGATAGGCGCGAACGATTTCAAAGCGCGGTGCTCCAGAGCAAAAGAGATCATGTACGAAAAAGATGTTGACGCCCTTTGCCTCACACCTTCATCTGATATGCTCTACTTGACAGGTTTCCGGACAGAGCCTTCTGAGCGAATCCTCCTATGCATACTGCCAAGGTCAGATGAGCCACGGTTCATAGTACCCAAGCTCTATCAGGAGCAAGTCGAGAGAGAAACTTGGATAAACGACGTGAGGGTTTGGAGTGAAGAGAGCAAATTAATCATTCAACTCAGAAATCATCTTAAGGAGCTTGAACTATTTTCTGGAAAGATAGCGATTTCCGACAGACTGTGGACTAGACACTACAGGTTCCTGCAAGAGACTGCCCCGAAGGTCAGGTTCACTTTTGCTTCAGAGGTGGTCAACCAAATTCGGATGCTTAAGTCGAGAAAAGAGATCTACCTGATGGAAGAAGCGGCTAGATTCGCCGAAGGGGCTTTGGAGGCCACATTATCTGATTGCATTCAAGGAAAAAAGGAATGCGAGTTAGCGGCCAAGCTGGAATATCAAATGCGAGTACGTGGGTCTGAGGGTGTTCCCTTTGAGACGATTGTGGCGTCTGGTCCAAATAGCTCAGTTCCACACTACTCAAATGGCAGAAGACGAGTCAAGGTTGGCGATCCCTTAGTACTTGATCTTGGGGCAAAGTTCGGCCACTACTGCTCGGACCTGACAAGGACTGCAATAATTGGATATGCAAAACCCAAGATCAATAAGATCTATGAGCTAGTCCACCAAGCCTACCAGAAGGCGGTTGAGACCGTTCGTCCGGGAGTTACCGCTGCGGCCGTTGATCAGGCAGCGAGAGGAGTCATAATTGAGGGTGGACACGGGGAACAGTTTATTCATCGAACCGGCCACGGTATCGGGTTAGACGTACACGAATCCCCGTATGTTCATGAGAAAGAACAAACTGGGCTTGAGATCGGGATGACCTTTAGCATTGAGCCGGGCATATACCTTCCCGGACAATTCGGCGTAAGGATCGAGGATGTCGTTGTTGTTACAAAGAATGGATGCAGGACACTGACAAAATATCCGACCGAGATGGCCGTCTTCGGGATTAGGGCCTAGAATGGGTTTGACAGGAGCAAATGCGAATCTCCTAAAGGATATTCTCAAGCTCACTCAGGGAAGTTATCACATAATCCGCGGCTACATCAGAGTTCCAGTCTCGCCTGTGGACAAGTACGGATTTCATTCCCGCATTCTTCGCCCCAGCAACATCGGCGAATGGTTTGTCACCGACGAAGATACAATCCTCTGGCTTGAGACCAAGCTTCTCTGCGGCCACCAAAAAGGGTTCAGCGCTAGGTTTGGTCTCTTTTGTTTCCTCTCCTGATACCAACGTCATATTGAAGAGATATTTGAAGGGCTGAATTTCTATCCGGTATCTCTTCATCCCCGGCAACTTGTCAGTGTCTGATACCAAACCCAACAGGTAACCTTTTTTCTTCAAATAATCCAGCGTGGGGAGCGTGTCGGGATAGGGTTTGGCGGCCAAAGCGTAGGCAAGCCAGTACTCCCTGGTCAGTCTCTGGATGAGATCAACCGTTATCGACACATTTGGAGCAACCTCTTGGACGAGCCTCTGCCACCAATCATCTCTATCGTAGAGGAATTTCCTGTTCATCTCATCATCGAGCTTTGAGATTCCGACGAGAAGCTCTTTCTCATCGACTTGTACTCCCTTCTCGTTCAGAAATTGGCCAAGTAGTCTACAGACCGCAGAATGCGCCCCTATGTGACCTTGAACAGAATCAATCAGGGTCTCATCAAGATCAAAAAGCACTGCCTTGACTGATAGTTTGCCGGGAGCGTTGACTTTGGACATCACTTTTTTGAAGATCTCCATTCATAGTCTATTGGGAAGGAAGCCTATCTTCCGAAGCTCCTTCCTTAATTTCTTTTCGCGGAGCATCATCTCTTTTGACGCGAATTTCCTTTGCCAATGCTCGGCAAGACTTCCTACGCCTTGACTGAAATAACCCATGTTGACAAGCGTCTTGTTACTTCTTCGGTAATTCCATAGTAGTCTACCTTTGGCAGGCATTCTATACCTGTTCTTGTGCATGACCACATTTGTATTCCATCTTGGCCGGACTGTAGATTTCTCCGCGGAAAAGTAACAGTCCATTCTGAGCGACTTGAACATCTTGAGTGGCCGGGCTACATCGGAACAGACGAATATCCATATGGGAGCTGACTGCAAAACCCGGTTCTCAGTTACTAGATTCAGTATCTCTCTGCGTTCTCTCGTGTCATTGACCAGTATGAAGCTGTAGAATTGGGTTCCACATGAGGTTGGAGCTCTCTGTCCTGCTTTTACAATTGCCTTGATAATATCTCCTGAGACAGCCTTTCGATCGAATCTTCTTACACTTCGCCTTTTGAGAATCAAAGACAAGTGAGACGCGTTATTTTGGTTGGTCAGATTTATCACATCTTAGGTTTCTTGTGAGGTATTGGCCAGAAACCTATATCAAGAAAGAGTAAATAACAACATGCGAGCTGGGTCGGTAGTTCAGCTGGGCTAGAACGTCCGCCTTACACGCGGAAACCTGAAAGGCCGCAGGGTCGGGAGTTCAAATCTCCCCCGGCCCACCATGACTTTGATTTGTCTTGGGTGTCTGTGGAAAGGGCAGGGGATTCGCTGGTCGTCTGAGAAGGCCGGTAATGCGAATGTGAGATCTAGTAAAGTTCCAAGGATGATATGATGAATGACTGTTTCCCGCAAATCAGGGTGGAAACTCCGTAGACTCGGTTCGGAATCTCATAAGCACAAAGGTCACCGTATGTGGATCCAGGGAGGATTTGCCCTTAACCCAGCTTCCCGTTAATCTCACCGTTTCTGTTTGAG
>JAPKYM010000318.1 GCA_026394315.1 Candidatus Bathyarchaeota archaeon
GGCGCAGAGCAGACCGTGCCCAACCCATTGTGGATGCACAAAGGTAGTATAGCCTGGCCTAGTAAGCTGGAGAAAGGCCTAGAGTGTACGGCTGTCACCCGTATGACTTCCGATATGCGGACCTGACGCGGGTTCAAATCCCGCCCTAAGGAGAGCGCCAAAAGCTCTCTCCTGGCGACGGGCGCCATTCACTTTGCCCGCGTCCCGCTCACTCTCGTAGCTGCTATGGAGACTCTCAAGACTTTTCTGCATCTTCAACCTCAGACTGCATCTCAGCAGTCAGCCTACTTCAAACTGTGTTCACGTTATTATTATTGGAGAAGATTTGCTTTGACTGATAAGGAGAGAATAGTAGTCACTGTCATGGGTCAAGATAGAATAGGCCTTGTCTCCGGAATCTAGAGCGTCCTATCAGAGGACAAAGTGAACATTATCGACTTAACATCGACAAAGATGCACGGTCTTTTTGTTATGATAATCCTAGCTGAAATTCAAGACCAAACAATCACGATTGCAGAATTGCAGAAAAAATTGAAGAAGGGAGAAGAGCTGGGGATACAGGTTATGGCGCAAGATGAAAGCGCGCGCTGTGGGTGGTCTGA
The DNA here is from genome assembly GCA_026394315.1 of Candidatus Bathyarchaeota archaeon. GTDB lineage: Archaea > Thermoproteota > Bathyarchaeia > 40CM-2-53-6 > RBG-13-38-9 > JAPKYM01. The sequence goes on from JAPKYM010000318.1 coordinate 603, forward strand.
GTGGGGCCTTCATATCTGTGAGCGAGGACTATGGTATGCGAGATGCAGCCCTAGCGAATGCACTTAAGATTAAGTTGGAGGCGATGACTTCGGTATGCTCTGTTGGACTTGACATGATAGCGATTCCAGGAGACACTGCAGCAGAGACAATTGCGGAAATCATCGCAGATGAGATAGCGATAGGAGTTGTTAACAATAAGCCCGCTGGTGTCAGGCTGATACCAGTTCCAAATGGCAGCGCCGGCGAGTTCGTGAAGTTTGGCGGACTCTTCGGGGAAACAGTAATAATGCCGGTCAGTACCATCAGTTCAGCCAAGTTCATAAGGCGTGGTGGGCAGATACCAGCGCCAATATTGAGTCTAACAGGATGATTACAGGAGAAGATCAGCAGTGGATCAATTTGACCTCTTGGTTGTAGGTGCGGGAACAGGCGGATGCATGGCTGCATCAACAGCGGCAAAGGAAGGCTTGCGGGTCGGCCTCATCGACTGTAAGCTTGAAGCAAAGATCGGGGAGAAGATATGCGGGGACGCAATTAGCGGACATCACTTTGAGAATTTGAAGATCCCAGTGCCCAAAGGCGAAGAGTATGACTCCAAGATTCAGGGAGTTAAGGTGTATGCTCCTGACCTTTCGGAGGTCTTTGTCGTTGAAGGTCCTGGAGTCTCAGGGTACATAATCAACAGGCACAGCTTTGGGCAGCGTTTTCTTAGGATGGCCTTGGATAGCGGCGTTGAATTCCAGGATGGGTTACTGGCCACCGAGCCAATCATAGAATCTGGTTATGTAAAAGGGGTGTTCGTGAAGAGTCTGATAGGCGGTCAGAAACGAACTCTCCAAGCCAAAGTCACAATTGATGCAAGCGGAGTAGTGGCCGCATTAAGACGAAATCTGCCAGAAGAATTCCACATTGAGCGGGAAGTCTCGAAGAAGGATATCATGGCCTGTTACAGAGAGATCAGGGGAAACGTTGAGATGAAGTCTGGTCACTGTGAGATCTATCTTAATCAATCTGTGGCGCGCGGAGGCTACTTCTGGATTTTCCCTAGAAGCGGAAGCAACGCAAATGTCGGGGTCGGCATTCAAGCAGACAAGATTGGAATCCATCCCAAGACGCAGCTGTATGACCATATCTTGACCAAACCGATGTTCAAGGGCACAGCGATCATTAGTGCTGGGGGTGGATATGTGCCTACGCGTGGACCTCTGGACTGCTTGGCTGCTAACGGTGTCATGTTCGTGGGTGACGCAGCTTGTCTTGTTAATCCAATTCATGGAGGCGGAATAGGTCCATCGATGATCAGCGGACGACTTGCAGCAGGGGTGGCATCAGAGGCCATAGAACGTGACGATGTGAGCCAGAAAGGTCTTTGGCGTTACAATCTCGATTACATGAAGGCTTATGGTGCAAAGCAGGCGGGCCTAGATGTCTTCAGGATATTCCTTCAAGAGATCACTAATGAAGAATTGAATTATGGTATGAGGCAGCGACTGGTTAAGGAGAGCGATGTTCTCAAAGCGAGTCTTGAAGGGGATTTGAAGTTAAGCGTTACCGATAAGGCGGAACGCGCTTTCAGAAGTGTAAGGCGACCAGAGTTCCTAATCAAACTCAGAGATGTTGCAGGCAAAATGCGTAGAACGAAGAGGCACTTCCTCAACTACCCTGCTCCAGAAGAATTTCCAGAATGGAGAGCTCAGCTCAGAACCCTCCACTAGAACCGAGACAACGATGAGCAGAAGAACTAAATATTGCGTTAGATCGAAGTAACGGAGTTCCAATCGCGTGACTCTGATGAATTCGCTATCAAAAACATTGAAGGATGCTCCGAAGGAGAACGGCTCGAAGATATCAAGAGTTAACGGAGTGTTGAACGTCCCGGACAAACTAATGATCCCCTACATCGAAGGTGACGGTATAGGTTCAGATGTCACGACAGCTGCACGGAGAGTTATAGACGCAGCTGCAGAACGTGCCTACGGCTCCCGCAGAAAGATCACCTGGGTAGAAGTACTTGCTGGAGAGAAGGCAAGGCAGAAGCATCGCGATTCACTCCCAGAGGAGACCCTAAAGGCGATTGAAGAGCATGTAGTCGCTCTGAAGGGCCCACTTGAGACACCTATCGCCGGAGGCCACAGGAGCCTCAATGTTGCTCTCAGACAGAGGCTTGACCTTTATGCATGCGTCAGACCCGTAAAGTACATTTCGTCCACACCAAGCAGACTCAAGCACCCTGAAGAACTCGACTTGGTGATCTTCAGGGAGAATACTGAGGACGTCTACTCTGGCATAGAATTCAAAGAAGGATCTGAAGAAGCCAAGAAGATCATCGATTTTCTCAAGAAAGAGCTCAACAGTCAAGTAAGACCCGATTCCGCTATCGGTATAAAACCCATAAGTGAGTACGCATCCAAGCGGATAGCTAGGGCAGCAATAGATTACGCAGTCAGAAACAACCGAAAGAGCGTCACGATCGTTCATAAAGGAAACATAATGAAGTATACTGAAGGCGGCTTCATGCGCTGGGCCTACGAGGTCGCCAACAAAGAATTCAAGGACAAGATCGTTACTGAGGCCGAGTTAAAGAAGCAAGACGGACCCTACAAAGGAGTAATGCCTCCTGGTAAGATTCTGATCAAGGACCGACTCGCTGATAATATGTTCCAGCAGCTCATACTTAGAACAAACGAGTATGATGTTCTGGTCCTTCCAAATCTGAACGGAGACTATATCTCGGATCTGGCTGCAGCTATGGGCGGTGGACTTGGTCTTGCACCAGGTGCAAACATCAACTATGAGACGGGAGTTGCCCTCTTCGAGCCCACTCATGGTACC
>JAPKYM010000378.1 GCA_026394315.1 Candidatus Bathyarchaeota archaeon
AAGAGATTGACAGGAATATTGCTCAAATGGCTCTTGAAAGCGCTGGAGTGACTATTGATATCTTAACCGAAGAGCAAACTAAGTACTTGAAGAGTTGGGAGTCAGGCACATAACCGCGCGCGCCATAATGTCTTGTTTGCAGTCTGTCGTTCAAGCATTGACAGTGATCGTCTTGAGCAATTGTGACGACTTACGAGAAGACATAAGAAAACACTCACTCCTCAACGCGGTCGCCCATGATGGGAAGGCTGATGTTGGAGCGGTTGTTGGCAGAGTCCTTGGGGAGAAAGCCGAGCTGAGAAAGCAGGCTAAAGCGATCACAAAGCTCGTCTCTGAGATTGTTCAGGAAACAAATAGGCTGACCCTTGAAGATCAAAAGGCTCTCCTGGAAGAGAAATGGCCTGAGACCACTGAGTCGGCTAGAACTGAAAAGCCAAAAGGCCTTCCTCCTTTACACAATTTCGAGAAATACAAACAGGTTGTTACAAGATTCTCACCAAACCCTGACTGCGCTCTCCATCTAGGCTCAGTCAGAGCGATAATCCTCTCCCATGATTATGCACGAGTCTACAGCGGGGAGTTTATCCTGAGATTCGAAGACACAGACCCACGAATAAAGAAATCCGCACTTGAATTCTATGAGATGATAAGAGGAGACCTCTCCTGGCTTGGCTGCAAATGGGATGCTGAGTATATTCAGAGCGATCGGGTCTCCATCTATTATGAACATGCCAGAAGCCTTCTGGAAACTGGTGGAGCATACGTATGCACATGCAATACTGAATCCTTCAAAGCAGGCCTTCTGGATATGAAACCCTGCGATTGCAGGGATCTTTCTCCGCAAGACCAGCTGGACCGATGGGACAGAATGCTCAACGGAAGTTACGTTGAAGGCGAGGCTGTTGTGCGCGTCAAGACAGATCTCTCTCATCCAAATCCCGCTGTCAGGGACTGGCCTGCACTCAGAATAATAGACACTGAGAAGAATCCTCACCCAAGAGTCGGCTCAAAGTACAGAGTATGGCCGCTCTACAACTTCTCAACCGGCATAGACGACCACCTCATGGACATCACCCACATAATTAGAGGCAAAGAACACCTAACAAACACGACCAGACAACTCTACATGTACAAGCACTTCTCATGGACTTATCCAGAAACGATCCACTATGGCAGACTCAAAGTTGAGGGCGCGACACTCAGCAAATCGAAGATAATTCAGATGCTTACTGATGGCTCAGTGAAGAGCCTTGACGACCCAAGACTAGCCACCCTCATCGCCCTAAAGAGAAGAGGAATAACTCCAGAGGCGCTACGCAGTGTTGCTATCGAGGTGGGTCCAAGACCAGTCGACGCAACACTAAGCTGGGAGAACATCTACGCAATCAACAGGAAGATAATCGACCGAGTAGCCAACAGATACTTCTTTGTCCATGAACCGATGGAGCTTCTGGTTGAAGGCGTAGCCGAGCAACAAATCGCAAAGCCGTTGCTAAATCCAAATGATAAGACCAAGGGATTTCGGACACTCGTCGTTACGCCGAAAGACTACACGGCGAGAATACTGATCTCGAGAAAGGACTTAGAGGTCTTGAAAAAGGGGCATGTCAGACTGATGGAGCTCTTCAATGTGGAATATGTCAGATCATACGAGAACACAGTCCAAGCCAGACTGCACAGCAAAGACTATCCTGAGGCCCGGAAGCTGGGCGCTCCGCTCATCCACTGGCTACCAATCGAGGGTAATCTTAGAGTCGAGATCGTGATGCCAAATGCAACAGTGATATCCGGCCTGGGGGAGCATTCGTTGGCCAATGAGAAGAATGGCAATATGATCCAGCTGGTCAGGTTCGGTTTCGGAAGAGTAGATGAGCTGAGGAATGATCTAGCACGAATTTGCTACTCACACAATTAGATAGTAAAATGATCGCCTCGCGTGCATGAGTCTCTCGGACTCTTTTTTTGCGAACTACCGAATAGAGCTAGTCCCTACAGTTGAGTAGTAGGGCCTTCGGAGGTCTATGGCCTCTTTGAAGATCTGACGCAGAATCCCAGAATCTTCGCCACGCCTCAACGGTGTCAATATGTCCAGCAGATGCTCTTGACTCATAAGACAAGGCTTCAATTTGCCATCACTAGTCAACCTAAGCTTGGTACAGTGCATGCAAAACTCACTATTCTCCACTGGCTTGACTATCTCTACATCAAGCCCTCCAACTGTGTAGACCCTTCTATTCTGCATCGAGTGTCTGACTCTAACGCTGCTGGCCTTTGAGGACAGCTCCCGTTCAAGATCATCAAGAGGATAATGGTACTGTGTGTAGAATTCCTC
>JAPKYM010000205.1 GCA_026394315.1 Candidatus Bathyarchaeota archaeon
ACTTATCATCCAAATCATCATAGATGACCTCGGCCCTACCCTGCTTACCAGTCCATCTCGGCTTGCCCTTGATGGGTATCTCCAATCCTTTGGGTAGCTTCATTAAACAATCCTTAACATTATAGCAGTCGTTCCTCAGAATCATCATCAATTTGTATTTTCCATTTCTCTTCCAGTATCCAGGCATACACACCTTCTCAATATTTAGTGGCAGGCTGCCTTCTCGCTCCAGCTGCTTTAATGCGAAGAAGCTTCTCCATGACTCGTTGCTCTTCCGAAGTATTTGCTGTGTTGTCGCTGAATCAATCAATGGTGAATATTTCTGGTAGAGATCTTTGCACTCCCAGTCTATGGGTTGATAGTTCATGTATGCCTGTCTTTTGAGGTAGGTTGCCTCATTCCAAAGTTTAGCACAGTTAGTAGCTTTATCCCTCAGAATCCTCTCTTGCTCCACCGTTGGAGCAAGAATGAAGGTGTTGGTTCTACGCATGAAACTACCAGCATTATTATTGAGTCACCAGACATTTAAGCCCCAAACGTCTCACTCTGGTCGCAATTCATTTCACCCCTGAAGGGTGGGCTTTCTTGCTAGTTCAATGTAACTATGCTCAGCTCGGTTTCGCTGATCTCTCAGGAACTATTTGGTCCAACTCGCTAATATTGAAACTTCAATCTGGACGTGGCGAAGCCAAGATAATCGACAGCAAAACAGAGCGCGTTCAGATATCGGTTGAGTGGCTAGAGGGGAAGTCTCATCTGGACCCTTTTGTCACCGAAATGTATGTTGGCTGGCGAGTCGCCTAGGAGCCGAGAGCAGTCGACTAAGGTAACCCAAAAATACACTTAATTCCCTCATACTCGACTGTTACAGTTCGGTTTGACTTACCTCCGTAACTAATCTAGTGAGAGAGGCGAACATAAGTACATGTACGGAAGAAACACATCATCCAAAACACGTAGCTCACGTATTTTAGGACTCATACTGGCGATCTTGATCATCGTTGCTGTTGGATCGTACTTCTTTCTTATCCAGCCAAGACTCAGATCTCCTGAAGTAGTTCTGACCAAAGAACAAAAAGAGGTTGACGACTTCCTGAATAACTATTATCTTGCATATGGCAACATATCCACTAGTAGGTTAGTCTTGCTTTTTGACAACGACGCAATACTGTCTGCCCCTGACGGCTCAGTTCACAAAGGAGTTGACAACATAAGATCATACTATTCGCGGATATTCATGGGATATGAAAACTTCACATTTGCGGGGACGATAGTGAAGATTGAAGTCCACGGCAATGACGCATATGTAGTCTACGACACAAGAATCAGAACGTGGAATTTTGGCTCGACAGAAGCCCCACAGTTCTTCTACAAGAACAGTTTTGAACTCAAAAGACAAGGAGCCACTTGGAAGATCACCGCACTTGCTATGGAGCAAACCATGCCCAAATAGGTGTTTAGCTCAATATCCCATCGAGAACTCTTTGATCACTAACAATAGCCATTTTGCGTCGTGGTGCTGCACACACTAATGATATGCTTTTGCTTGGGATCCGAACAAGTCTTTTAAAGATTTCAATATGAAGGGGAAGGCTAAGTGACCGAGGATGGCAAAACCCATCAGTCATCCCTATCTCCCGAATTCATCTGCTGATACGATCAGGAGTATGCTAGAGGAACTTGGGCTTGATGACATAGAACAACTATACGCGGACATTCCAGAGAATGTCTGGCTGAAAAACAAACTCAAGATTCCAAACTCAATATCGGAATACGACGTAGAAAGAAAAGTAAATGACTTACTTTCAAAGAATGTGACTACATCTGACATCCCTTGCTTCCTAGGTGCAGGTTGCTGGCCTCACCATGTCCCCGCTGCCATAGATACAATAGTCAGCAGATCGGAATTCCTAACTTCTTACACTCCGTATCAAGCTGAGACAAGTCAAGGAATTCTGCAAGCACTCTTTGAATACCAGAGTGCGATATGCGAATTAACCGAGATGGAATACACAAATTGCTCAATGTATGACTGGCCCACGGCTCTTGGTGAAGTTGCCAGAATGGCCAAACGGGCCACTGGTCGGAATGAATTCTTAATCCCACACTACATCGATCCTGAACGTGTAGCAACCCTCAAGAACTACTCAGAACCAGCCGCAATCAGCATTATCAAATTCGAACAAGATCGTCGTACCGGACAGATAATCCCTGAAATGCTAGAGAAGAAGGTCTCTGAAAAGACTGCTGCCGTATACATTGAGAATCCTAGTTATCTAGGCTACTATGAGAAACAAGTCGATCTAATCTCAGACCTCACACATAAGAGGGGTGGCCTCTTCATAGTCGGAGTGGACCCGATCTCCCTTGGAATAACCAGACCGCCAGGAGAGTACGGTGCGGATATTGTTATCGGGGAAGCCCAACCTCTAGGAAACCACATGAATTACGGGGGCCCAACCCTTGGAATATTCGCATGTTCAGGAAACCGCCTCCTGAGACAGATGCCGGGAAGGATTATTGGGCTAACCAGAACCCTTGACGGCAAGGACGAGGCTTACTGCATGGTTCACCAGACAAGGGAGCAGCACATCCGGAGGGAGAGAGCAACATCCAACATCTGCACAAACGAGGCTCTATGTGCAGTTGCCGCAGCAGCATATCTGGCACTCTTAGGTCCAAGTGGCCTCAGGAAGCTCTGTGAGACTATCCTTACAAAGACACATTATGCAATGAAGACACTAAGCGAGATTGATGGGGTTAAGGCTCCTTTCCTCGATGCTGCACATTTCAAAGAATTCACTGTAAACTTCGACGATACAGGTAAGCGGGCTGTCGAGATTCACAATGAAATCCTAAAGAAAGGAATACATGGTGGGAAGATATTGACTCACTTCCCAGAACTGGGTGAAACCGCTCTTTATTGCATCACTGAAGTCCACTCACGGAAGAACATAGACTCACTAGTCGAGGCCTTACGCGAGATCCTGAGGTGATCCTGGTTGACCTATAGGCAAGCCAAATGGACTGAGCCGATAATCTTTGAACTGTCAAAGAAAGGCAGAATAGGCCATAACCCTCCGACATCTGACCAGAGGGAACGCGAGGTAGCTGGAGACCCAGGTCTGTTAGTTCCTTATGAACTGCAACGTAGAAGCCCTCCTAACCTACCTGAAGTCTCAGAGATCGAGGTTGTAAGACATTACACCAGACTTTCTCAACAGAACTTCGGGGTTGACTCTGGAATCTATCCTCTTGGAAGCTGTACCATGAAGTACAACCCAAAGATCTGTGACAGAATTGCAGCCTCAACTAAGATCCGTGATTTGCATCCACTTCAAGATGGGAGCCTAACACAGGGTATACTTGAGATTCTGTACGAGCTTTCAGAATATCTTTCTGAGATAACTGGTATGCAGAAGATCTCGCTTCAGCCGGCAGCAGGGGCACATGGAGAGTTTGCTGGCGCGTTGATTATCAGAGCATACCACAGTCACAATGGGGAGATCAATAAACGTGATGAGATACTCATTCCAGACTCGGCTCACGGCACCAATCCTGCGAGTGCAGCTATGGTAGGCTTCAAGACGATTGTGATTCCAACAGTCGATTCAGGATGCCTCGACATCGACGCTCTCAAGAACGCTGTCAACGAAAGGACAGCAGGTCTCATGTTGACAAACCCTAACACATTAGGAATATTTGAGAAGAACATACTCGAGGTTTCCACAGTAATACATGAAGCGGGAGGCTTACTCTACTACGACGGCGCTAACATGAATGCAATCCTTGGCAAAACTAGACCACGAGAGATGGGTTTCGACATAGTCCATATAAATCTACATAAGACCTTCGCGACACCACACGGTGGTGGAGGTCCTGGTGCAGGGCCTATAGGTGTCGTTGAGGAACTTGAAGAGTTACTGCCCGTACCACTCGTCGAATATGATGGGGAGAAGTACTTCCTAGATTATGACAGACCACGTAGTATAGGCAAAGTAAAAGGATTCTATGGAAACGTGGCTATACTACTAAGGGCCTATATTTACCTCCTTAGCATGGGATCAGATGGACTTGAGGCTGTGGGGGAGCTCTCCGTTCTCAATGCAAACTATGTTGCGAGAAAACTCTGGAAAAGTGGAAAGTATGCGATTCCATACTATCCCAACAAACTCGTAAAACATGAGTGTGTCGTTAGTGTGGAGAAAATACTGCAAGAGACCGGTGTACGAGCATCAGATATCTCGAAGAGACTTCTGGACTATGGTATTCACTCACCTACAACTTACTTTCCCCTGATTGTGAATGAGGCGCTGATGATAGAACCAACAGAGACCGAGAGTAAAGAGCAGCTTGACCTTCTAGTTGATACGATGATTGGGGTCGCTGATGAGGCTTATTCCAACCCAGAACAAGTTAGGAAAGCCCCCTACTCAACGAGCGTTAGCAGGATAGATGAGGTCAGGGCCTCGCATCCAGAAACAATGTGTCTTTCATGGAAGATGAAGAGAAGATAGGGACTAGGACCTTATCTTCACGTATTCATAGGCTTCTGTGGCGGTCTCAAATGCGTAATGTATTTTCTGGAATCCTTTTCTGAATTCTGTGACTTCCCTTCTGATCTTGTCTGGGTTCTCTTTCTTTAGCACTAGTCTCTCTATGAATTCAGCTATCTGCTTCATTTCGCCTGTTTTCATTCCGAGTCTAGTGCATTCTTGGACTCCCATCCTTATGCCACCCGTGGTGTCGAAGTGTCTGCCGAACTTTATATCGTATGGCAGCAGATTTCGGTTGAGTATTATGTTCGAGTTCTCCAGTAGACGCTCTATTTCGCTGCCGTAAGCTATCTCTGATACGTCAACTATCAAGACGTGCGATTTAGTGAAGCCCTTCTTCTTCCCGAGAACGTTGAAGCCCTTGTTGCAGAGTTCTTGAGCGAGAGCCTGTGAATTGGCCACAACTTGTTTAGCGTATTCTCTTCCAAACTCAAGCATCTCGGCAAAAGCAATCGCTTTTCCAGCGACATGGTGGAGGTGATGGTTGCTTACGGTGGCGGGAAAGACTGCCTTCTTTAGAGCTTCCTGATGTTCGGCCTTGGACAATATCGCTCCTCCTTGAGGACCGAATAGAGTCTTATGTGTACTCAGAGTCATAACGTCCACGCCTTCCTTTATCGGGTCCTGCAGCTGGCCACCAGCTATCAATCCTGCAACATGAGCGGCATCATAGCAGATTGTCGACCCATATTGACGGAAGAACTCAGTCAGCTCCTTCACTGGATGTGGAAATGGTAGAACGCTTCCGCCAAACATCACAAGCTTGGGCAGAGGCTGGTTAGCCTTGACTCTTTCGAGGATCTTGGTCTTTGTTGCTTCGACGTCAATGTTCATGACTTCATAATCGAATGGAAAATACTCGATCTCAAGATTCTTCACAGAACCCGCAGTTCCAGAGAACTGTTTCTTCCCAAAGCTGATGTGCCCTCCAGATGCGATTGACAGGGCCATCATAATGTCATTTGGCTGTGTGAATGCTGTGTATACCGCTATGTTGGCGTTGACACCCGATACAGGTCTGACATCAGCATATTCAGCACCGAACAGGCTCCTTGCCATCTCCATGCACAAAAGTTCAACTTCATCTATGTACCGGCAGCCAGCATAGACACGCTCTCTTGGAAAACCTTCCGCATATCTGTTTCCAAAGTCCGAGGCTATTGCCTCACGGACGGCCGGCGAAGGCACATTTTCTGAAGCGATAAGGGGTATGGACTGCTGGAACCACCTGTGGTGCTCTTCCAACAGACTGAAAACTTTATTGTAGTACTCTATGGACTTCATCTTTTCCTCACCACATTACTTTTCTTTCCATACTGTCTAGCACCTATGAAAATGCAACTGTCAGGAGAAACCTTTACAGACTCCGCTTGAATGGGGTACGAAAGATCATCCGAAATCTCGACTAGGGAATCCCTTATGAGAACTGCGGTGGTTCTCTCAATCAGTTCACCCATCAGTAGATGAGCTGCCCCTGCCAAGTCGTCAACTTGGCAGTGTCTTGTTATGACAACCCGTCTGCCGTAAAGATCCTTTAATCCTCTGCAGTCACGGATAGGGTTAAAACCTGCAAAGCCAAGAGCTACGCCGACAGTTCCTAACCGTAGGGGCGTCACTCTGCTGTCGACAATCAAGACTCCAATGAACTTCCCTGTAAGACTATGGATCTTCCTCCGGATACTGTCCGCTACTTTATGGGGTTTTTCGGGATAGAGGACGGCATATCCCAAAGGAATGTTCTTTCTGTCAACCCCTGCATTAGCTATCATCACTCCATCCTTTATTGTACATAAAGCTTGGTCAGTTCCCCCGTAGACTTCATCTGCTTCCCTAAGTATCACTTCTACATACTCAGCATCAAGATTGTATTTTTTTGCCAGTCTTCTTGCAGTAGGTGAGGGTTTGATTGTATCCAACTTCACAATTCTGTTCTGAGAAAGTGAGATTACCTTACTGGTTATGGCCAGAATATCCCCATTCTCGAGGTAGATCTTTGACTGAGCCAGGCTTGTGGTTATCTCTGGAAGAATGTCCTGACCTGGTTTGATAAGGTTGGTCTGTATCCTGAATAGCTGCATTTTGATTTCTCTCATATGCAGCCGAGAAAGTTGCCTAATAGCGTTTCTCATAGAATGCTGTGAAAGGCATATATTGGCGCCGAGATTCTAGTCAGATTCTTGGTGGATACGGGATTGAAGATCGGAATAAACACAGTCACATTTCTTAAGGAGAAACCTGAGAAGCGCCTGGAGCTCAGCAAAGAAGCAGGGTTTGAAGGCGTGGAGATCTTAGCCTATCCTGAGGAGCTTACGCTGGAAAGGCGTAGTGAGATGAAGAATCACTTACGGAGGCTAAACTTGGAAGCAATGATGATTGCTACTGGACCTCCAATAGCTCTTGGCGGTGGCAAGTTCTGTCTGGAGAGCCCGGACAAGGCTGTAAGAGAAAGAACTGTACAGTATGTGAAAGACTGTGTCGATTGGGCTACTGACTTCAGAACTGATAACATCTACTTGGTCACCCCAACTAACAGAAGTGACATACCAGACTCTGCAAAAGCAGTGGAATGGCTCCGTGACTCACTGACCAAGGCATGTGATTACGCAAAATCGGCAGGAGTTAAGATCTGTATTGAACATTCGCCTGGAAAGCTTGTGGGCGAGGCCAGATACCTCAACCAGCTCATAAAAGAATGCAAGATAGAGAACTTCGGTGCTCTGATAGATATTGGACACCTAAACATGACAAGGGAAGATGCTATGGACACCATTATGAAGACAGACAGACTATACCATGTTCACTTCGACAATAACGATGGAAAAAACGACATTCACACACCGCTAGACGTTGGAACCCTCCCAATGAGTGAGGTTGTGAAATTCGTCAAAGCTCTGAAACAGAAGAGGTACGACGGCTACTATTCTGTCGAATTGTTAAACCTCCAAAATCCGATCAAAACATTGAAGGAAAACATCGCAATCTTGAAGGATATCTACGAAAACGCCTAGTTAATCCTAAAAAAATCTTACTCTGAAGGTTTTCAGAATGAAGAATTACCTTCAGAGTATCTTGAGCTTCTTACCTGCCCTTTCGAAGGCGGCTAGAGCGATGTCCAACTGTTCGCGTGTGTGGTGTGCGTTAACTATCGTCCTTACTCTTGCTGTCTCTTTTGGTACAACTGGATAACTGAAGGCTTGGATGTAGATATTTTCTTCTTCATATAGGTATTTGCTGAGTTCACGGGCCTTGTCTGTTGGACCTACTATCACTGGGGTTATCGGTGTCTGGCTTACTCCTGTGTTGAATCCTAAATCCTCTAGTCCTTTCTTGAAGTATCTAGTGTTCTCCCACAATTTCTGTACACGTTGAGGCTCCTTTTCTATGATCTCCAGAGCCTTCATTGTGGCTCCACACGTGGCTGGATCAAGAAATCCTGTGGAGAAGACGTATGGTCTGGACGCTCGGTTCAAATAGTATTTCAGGTCTGCACTTCCGGCTATATATCCTCCTACCGTGGCTATTGCCTTTGAGAGGGTTCCCATCTGAACCTCAACTCTGCCGTAGAGATTGAAGTGTTCAACCGTACCCTTACCAGTCTTCCCAAGAACTCCTGAAGCATGAGCCTCATCGATAAAGACGAATGCGTCGTACTTCTCTGCCAATTCAACCATTTCTGGGAGTTTGCATATGTCACCGTCCATACTGAAGACCGCGTCTGAGATTATCATGCTCTTGCCTTTAGATCGGTCTTTTGCACTTGTCTTCAGCTTTTCCTCGAGATCCTTCATGTCCAAGTGTTTGTAGACAAGACGGTCAACTCCTCTGGACATCCTGCAGCCATCAATTATGCTCGCATGATTGAGCTCTTCACTTATGATTGTGTCACCTTCAGCCATTAGTGGCCATATCGCTCCTAGGTTAGCAATGTAGCCAGTTGGGAAGCACAATGCGGCTTCGGAGGATTTGAATGATGCAAGCTTTTCCTCAAGTTTGTTCTGTATGTCGTATGTCATGATCATGCGGCCGGTTCCCATTCCGGCACCATACTTGTCTACTGCGTCTTTTGCTGCCTTCATCATCTCTGGATGATTTGCCAGTCCAAGGTAGTTGTTTGCGCAGAGAACTAGAACCTCTTTTCCATCTATGTTGGCTTTAGTGGAGTTAGGACCTGAGAGTACTCTTATGTGGGGTGCGAAGCCAATTTGTTTGAACTCAGCAACCTTTTGTTCCAGAAATTTTGCATATTTAGCGTTGGGCAATCATTACGCCTCGCCCAAACAGAGCTTGAGATCGCTATATAAGATCTTCTTGGACTCCGAAGAGTATTGTCTAGACCTCTTTCACTTGATGAGTCCTTGAATGTTCTCTCCAAGGATCATTCGCTTATCTTTCTCATTAATGTCTGCAAGCATGATCTTGGAAAGTTCAAATTTCATGCCTCCGCCTAAGGGATAGTCTGAACCGTAGATCAGGCGGTCTGAGCTGAGGTCTTGTGCGGCTTGAGTGATCTTTCTTGGGTGCTGTGCATAGGAGGTTTCCAAGTAGATGTTCGGGTTCTTCTTAGCTACGTTCAGGCATTCTGGATCGATCATATGTGCTATGATGAACTTCGCATCTGGAAATTTCTCTGCAAGTGAGCCTACATAGCTGGCGTTCCCTAGATTTCCCCATCCTGTGTGGATCATCACGGGTATGTCTAGCCTGATCGTTCTTTCTATTAGGGGATGAACAATTTTGTTGGAGATATAGTATCCTCCTAGAACTGGGTGCAGCTTCAATCCTCGAAATCCGTGAGTCTCAACTAACAGTTCAAGTTGTTCGCAGCAGCCTTCAATTCTTGGGTCCAGCCATGCAAAAGCGAAAAGCCGATCTCTGAAACGACTTATTGAAGATGCTAATTCCAGATTCGCATCGCCTAGTCTGTGTGGTAGATGGAAGTTCGGCATCACCACAGCGCTTGTGACATTATTCCTGTCCATTTCAGAGATTAGACGTTCAGCTGAAATTGATAGAACAGTTTCTTCAGAAGCTGAGTAATGGAAGGGATCACATTCTCCGATGTGGGTGTGAGCGTCAAAGATCATCTTGGATTGCCTATGATGCTAGGTCACTTCTTACTGATAGACTTGAGGAATTCAGAGTATTGAACGGCATTCATAAGTTCCTTGATCTCGGCATCCCAATTGCTGGGTTCTATGACGGCGATCCATCCATCCGTATATGGACTTGTGTTTATCATGTCAGGCTTGTTTGACAGTTGATCATTCACTTCAACTAGTTCTCCGCTCACAGGGGCGAAATAGTCTGACACTGCCTTGACTGATTCTACCGTTCCGAGAGCTTCCTTTTTTGAAATGTGTTTGCCCCGTACTGGAAGATCGACGAAGACGACTTCATGAAGTGACTTCTGGGCGTAGTCCGTGACTCCCATCCTGCACTTGCCGTTCTCTTTCTTCAGCCATTCATGATCCTTGGTATAGCTGAGCTTCTCTGGAACATCATATTCTCCATTCTTCACCACGATCACCTTGTCAAGAGCGTGCTATTGGTTGAATCTTCGAGCAGCCGCTAAGATACTCTCTTCAAACCATAAAGCTTTGGATCGTAGAAGGGAAATCCAACAACTTCGGCATCAAGTAGTTTGCCGTGAACCTCAATTGAGAGTTCTTCTCCGAGTCCAGCGTTCTCCAGCGGTACGTAACCCATGGCTATTCCACCGTTGAGAATTGGGGAGAAAGTACCGCTTGTCACCATTCCCAGTTCTTTGCCGCTTTTCAGTATCTTGCTCTCTGCTCTTGGTATGCCCTTGCCAATAATGCTGAGCCCGATACGGCTTCTCTTCAGTCCAGCTGCTTTGTTCCTTAGAATCGCTTCCTTGCCAATGAAATCGCCTTTCTCGAATTTTACAACGAAATTGAGGTTTGCTTCAAGTGGGTCTGTTGATTCATTGATATCGTTGCCGTAGAGACACATTCCTGCCTCCAACCGAAGAACATCACGAGATCCTAGACCACAGGGTTTGATCCCGAATTCTTTTCCTGTATTGAGGATGTCATTCCATAGGTTAAGGGCTTTAGCTGGGTCATCCACCGATGCGTCGAGAACACAGATCTCTAGCCCATCCTCACCAGTGTAACCTGTCCTAGAGAGTATACAGTCTTGTCCCCTAATTTTGGTATACATGCAGTCGAAGCGTATCATTGAAGACAG